>CAMWTL010000048.1 GCA_947177145.1 uncultured Porphyromonadaceae bacterium | reverse complement strand
ATCGGTTAGGACGAGAGATTTTCATTCTCTAAAGAGCAGTTCGACTCTGCTATGGACTACCTCCCTAAATCCATCCTATCCCCAGAGGCCGGTAACTGTCGCAAAACAGTGCCGGCCTCACCCTTTATATACCCACTCTATGAAACGTCAATTTCAAGCCCCACGAAAGGCATTGGCCTACGGACTGATAGCTCTTTCTCTCTGTGCCTGCGGGTTCAGTGGCTTCGCCACGACCCTGACTCGCGAAGATCGTCTCAGCCCCTTGGCTGCAGGGTATCTCGAAAGGGCACGTATTATGCTTTCCGAAGGGAACTATGCCGGAGTGATCGATCAGCTGAAGCACCTCGACACGCAGAATGTCTTGCTCCCCTATAAAGAGCGTGAAGACTGCGCGTATCTACTCGCCCTTTCCCTTTACCAGAGAGGCGATGCCGATTGTGTTGACCTGCTTCGGGAGTTTGCCGAGAATTATCCCGCTTCCCCACAGGCATTGCCGGCACGTCTTGCAGCTGCCGACTATTTCTTCTTTGCCCATCATTTCGGCAACGCCTTGGCTGCCTACGAGGAGATTGATTATTCGCGTATCAATCCCGCTGACCGTCCGCTCTACAATTATAGGAAAGCCTTGTCGATGCTGCGTACCGGACATTTTGGAGAGGCTCGTGAGCTTTTTGAAGAGTTGCGTTATGCCAAGGACTTCGAAACAGCCGCCGATTACTATCTCGCTTATTGCGATTATGTGGATGGTGATTATAACAAGGCATATGACGGATTTTCCGATGTGGCTAAACGCCTTGACGGTAGGGATTCGGAAGGTATAGATCCCGATTATTACATGGTCCAGATAGCATACCGCCGTGGCGAATACACCGATGTCATTGCCGACGGAAAGGCTCTTCTGGCAAAGGATCCGGTAAAGGAATTGGTGCCGGAGACAGAGAGAGTGGTCGGCTTGAGTTATTTCAAGAATAACGACTACGATAATGCCATTAAATATCTCCGGCTTTATTTAAGACATGACGAGATAGATCCCGCTCCCGACGCAATATATGCCTTGGGTGTGATCAATTATAGTAGAGAAGACTACGATTTGGCTCGTGACAGATTCTCGGCTCTTACCGACCTCGACAACGACCTTGCACAGAGCGCGTATGTCTATCTCGGACAGATAGCGGTGAAGGAGAACGACAGTAACGCTGCCGCCATATCTTTTGAGAAGGCTTCGAAGATGAATTATGATCCCGCTGTCACCGAGGCTGCCCTCTTCAACTATGTGGCAGCCCGAACTCATGGCGGCAACATACCTTTCAGCTCCTCGATACCGCTTCTACAAAGCTTTCTCCGACAATTTCCGGGGTCACGTTACGCCCCTCAGGTGGAGGAATACCTGGCTACGGCATACTTCAACGAGAATGATTATGTGAAGGCTTTGGAAAGCATTAACCATATCCCGAATCCTTCCGCTGCTGTGCTCGATGCCAAGCAGAAGATACTTTACGAGTTAGGTATGGAGGCTATGACCAACAATCGCGCTGCCGCTGCCCGTGATTATCTTCAGGAAGGGGTTAAGATAGGCAATGATGCGTCGGTAAGGGCACAGTCTTACCTTTGGCTCGGAGATGCCTGCTATGCGCTCGGAAAATATAAGGAGGCGGAGAACGCCTATCAGGCATATCTGAAAGCCGACCGTCGCGGCGAGAACCGTACAGTTGCACTATATAACCTTGCTTATGCCCAGATTATGCAGGATAAATACGGTCAGGCTGCCGACAATTTCGCCTCGTCGCTGAAAGCGAACCCTATGCTCCCTAAGAGAATGCAGGAGGATGCGCTGATACGTATGGCAGATGCACAGTATTATGCCGGTAATTATAAGATTGCGCTTAAAAATTACACCACCGCCATTGAAAACGGTGTAGCCGACGCGGATTACGCTACCTACCGGCGTGCCGTGATGTATGGTCTTGGTGGTGACATAAAAACGAAACTTGCGGAGCTTTCCGCTATGCCCAACCGTTTTCCCAACTCCAAGTGGCTTCCTAATGCCCTGCTTGAGAAAGGACAGACCTACACCGGATTAGGCGAGACTGCCAATGCGGTGCAGACTTTCGAGCAGTTGCGCAGTGCCTATAAGCAGAGTGCCCAGGCTCGTAAGGGTATGCTGAGTCTTGCAATCGCCTATATGAAGGAGGGCAATGCAGAGAAAGGGGAAGAAACTTATCAAGAGATTATTGCCAAATGGCCTACCAGTGAGGAGGCGCGTCTTGCCAATGATGACCTTCGCCGGCATTATTCCTCTACGGGAGGTTTACAGGAATACGCAGCTTTCCTGAGGGGTGTGCCTGAGGCTCCTCAGATTGATGCTTCCGAGATGGAGACACTTGCATTTGAGGGTGCAGAGACGGTCTTTGCCGACAACATCAAGGACGTGGCGTTGCTTGAAAAATATGTGGCTGACTATCCCAACGGCCGCTATCTTGCTCAGGCTCTTCTCGACATAGCCCAAGGTAAAGATGAACTTGATGACTCTGACGGTGCGCTTGAAGCGCTCAATTCACTTATAGCACGTCGCGGCGATTCTCCGCAGGTGCCGGAAGCCCTGCTTCTCAAAGCCCGTCTGCTTGAGGAAAAGGGTGCTGTGACAAGAAAAGAGACCTTACAGACCTATCGTGAGCTTGAGAAACGCGGTGGTACGGACTATGTGGCAGATGCTTATGCAGGTATAATGCGTACTACCGATAAGGACGACGAGCGTATGCGCTATGCAGCTATGGTTAAGAATAGCGGCGGTCTGTCGGCAGATCAGGTTGAGGAGGCTGAATACTATGAAGCTTCGTCGATGCTCGCCAAGGGCGATAAGGCAACGGCTATAGAGGAGCTTTCACGGCTTGCCTCCAATCCCAAGAGTCTTTACGGTGCGAAGGCAGCCGTATCTCTTGGACAGTATTACCTTGACAATGGCAACGTCAGCGAGGCTGAGAAGGTGCTCACCGAGTTTACCGATGAGGGTTCTCCCCACGAATACTGGTTGGCACGTGGCTTTATAGCCCTTGCCGATGTCTACCATACCCGTGGTAAGGACTACTTAGCAATAGAATATCTGAAAAGTCTCCGTGATAATTATCCCGGTAAGGAACTCGATATACACGATATGATAACCACCCGACTTGGCAAGTGGAAATAAACAAACAACGACGAATTATGAACTGCGCACCGAAATATAAAGCGACATTCTTAGCACTTGCCGGCATATGTCTCGCGCTCCCGGCATCAGCCCAGCTCCACGAGTCGATCAATGTCGACGGCCGTTATGTGCCCGATGTGATCCGCATAGACCGTATTAATGCTTTCCCCAAGGCGTTGAAATCCACTTTGACAAGCTCCCCCCTCAGTTATGAGTCGAGAGGTGTGGCGGCGTCTTTTAATCCCTCATTGGTGATCCTTCCTGCCACAGGTTGGCGAAGCGACCGCTTCATATCCTCAAATCCGGGCTATCTGGAGTTGGGTGTCGGCTCGTGGCTTAACTCAACACTGAGCGCGGGTTACCGCTTCATTGACAACTCTACCACGCTTTTTGGTATACGACTTCAGCATAACTCCACATCGCTCTGGAAACCGAAAATCTCAGAACTGACGGCAGATGAGAAGCAGTTCCGCTACGACGAGTCGATAGGTCTGTATGCTTCGCAGATTGTGAAGGGTTACGGACGTTTGGATGCCTCCTTAGACTATCATCTTGGCTATTTCAACTATTACGGTTTCGGAGGCTATGTGAGTCCGAGTTCCGTTGTACCGATGGAAATGTCCGACGTGCCCACCCAGACCATCAACGATGTTGCTATGCGTCTTGATTGGCGTTCTCTGGTAAGTCCTACGGAAAATATGACCTGGAACGCTACTGCAAGAGTACGCCACTTTGCTTACCGAACACTTCCGATTTCTCCCCATTATTTGGTTGGAACACAGCAAGAGGCCCAAGAGAAGGGTGCTCGGGAGACCAACGTTGGATTTGAGGGGGGAGTGCGTATGCCGTGGGACAACGGCAGCTCTATCGGAGTAGACGGTAATCTTGATATGATGTTCCTCTCCAATATGTACTTGGATAATTATGGCTTGCTTACGTTTACGCCTTATTATCGTTTCTCTAAAGGTTTGCTCGACATACGTTTGGGCGCCGACTTAGACTTGGCGTTCAATGCCGGCGAGAAGGGAAAACGCTATCCCTTTATCCATATAGCCCCCGATGTGAGATTCGGAGTCCAGACAGGGCAGGTGGGTGTATATCTCGATGTGCTCGGTGGCAGCGAACTTATGACGCTTGCACGCCTCCATCAGCTCGACTATTACGGACTGCCTTCACTCCTTTCTACACGTCCCACCTTCACTCCGCTTGATGCCACTTTCGGTATCAATCTCGGTCCTTTCTCCGGATTTTCTATGGGTGCGAAGGTAGGATATAAGGTAACAAAGAACATTCCGCTTGGTGGTTGGTATACCACCTGGCTCAATTGCGGCTCACATCCCATTGCCGGTCTTACACCTGAGCCGGATGGCAAGTCAATGACTGTGAACTATTGCAGCGATGTGGAAGGTATAAACCTCCACGGCTACTCTGTGAGCGGCAGGATAGGCTATGAGTATGGAGATGTCTTCTCTATCGGTGCGGAGGGAAGCTATCAGCCTCAAGATGGAAAAAAGGGCATATTCAACGGTTTTGATCGTCCCCGTGTCACTGCCTCCGCGAATATGGCTGTACGGCCTGTGAAGCCATTGAAAATAGGCGTTAGCTATGATTATCGGGGAGTGAGGAAGATCTATGCAACATCGATGCCGACTTTTGTATTGTTTCAGCGTGATGTGATTATCGACGGTAAAACCACCTCGCTTCATTCTCTGGATTTGCCCGACCTCACTTTGCTGAATCTCTCAGCCTCTTGGGATTGCTCAGACAATTTCAGTATTTGGCTTCAGGCTGACAATATACTTAACCGTCACGACGTTATTTTGCCGATGCAACCCACTCAGGGAGTCGTGGTTGTGGGCGGTTTCAAATGGCTCTTCTGAAACCAATTCAAGGACTTGTGTGTTTTAAGTAAAAAAGAGTAAAAAGATGACCTTAGCATATCTAAACGAAGACGATCGCGCCTACGGTCTTGCGGGAATGGTAATCTCGCTTGCGAGTCTGCATGCCATCGACAGGGTGGCAGAGGTTAGCCTCGATACCGATGGTCCGATGGTGGAATTTTCCCACCGCTACTATTTCCCCGGCTCTCCGAGCATCTCTCCGAAAGCCTCGTGGGACAACCTTGTGCAGAATTTCCATCTCACCACCTCGATGGTGGTAGCCAACGTTCTGGCACGTTCCGTGGTGCGCCTCAAGGAGGAGGCACCTTCAGATGTGATGGATAAGATATACGACGAAGTAGAACGCGAAGGACGCGATACCTGCTCGCTTGAGGACGATGAGATAGAAAATCTTTACAACAACGCCCTCCAGCGTGCGCGTCGACTGTTCCATAATCCGCGTCTGCATCCTGCCATCGACGAATTTGCGAGGGTCATCTCACGCAAGCGTCACCTCTCCGGTATGGAAATCGCCGACGAGCTCCACCTCCTCCAGCTCATCTAAATAAGACGATATACGGTTAAAAGACTATACACGGTCGGCTACTTTGTAGCGCGGCCGTTTTTTTACCTCTATGTAGATCTTGCCCACGTATTCACCTATGATGCCGAGTCCCATAAGTAGCACTCCCGTGCAAAACCATATGGAGAGCATCAACGAGGTCCAACCGGCTATGGTCTCCCCGGTGAAATGGCGTATGAGAGTGTATATGCCTATGCCGAGTGCAGTGAAGGTGAAGAGTATGCCCAACCAAAAGAGCATTCTTACAGGACGCACTGAGAAGGATGTGATGCCGTCTACAGCAAAGTCGAGCATCTTCCGAAGGGGATACTTCGACTTCCCCGCCTGACGCGGCGCACGGTCATAGTATACCTTCTCTTGACGATAGCCGAGCAAAGGGATGATACCGCGCAGATAGAGATTGCGCTCCTCATAGTCGAGAATATCAGCCACTGCCCGTGAACTCATAAGTCGGAAATCTGCGTGGTTGCTGACGCTTTCTACACCTAATCGGCGCATCGTGTCGTAGAAGGTTGAGGCGGTGGTTTTCTTTAGCCACGTGTCGGAATGTCGGTCGCGGCGCACTCCGTAAACTATGTCAGCGCCTTGCCTGAACATTTGCAACATCTCCTGTATTGATGCCACATCGTCCTGAAGGTCGGCATCCATTGTGACGCACACATCGCAGTGGGGTAGAGCCTCCTCAAGTCCGGCGAGAAGGGCTGTCTGATGTCCGCATTGTCGGCTGAGTCTTACCCCTTTGAGCGTTTGTGAGGAATTTGCGGAGATAATTTCCCATGTAGAGTCGGCACTGCCGTCGTCTACAAACAATAGAAAACTTTCCGGCGATATATGTTCCGTCTCAACGAGGCGCGTTAGTTCTGCGAGAAGCGTAGGAATAGTATGGGGGAGCATAGCTTCCTCATTAAGACATGGCAGGATTATCGCCACTCTCTCCATATGTAGGCTATTCCCTTCCATTCCCATCACTTCCGCTCCTTAAATCGGTCTTTATCGCGTGTTGTCTTTTTTTCAAGGCTTGCCATAAAGGCATCGGTGAGGTTTACACCTGTTTGGTTTGCGAGACATATTAGTACCCACAACACATCCGCTAATTCTTCAGCAAGATTTTTCCGTAAATCTCCCTCCTTTGCTACTTGATCACCATATACACGCGCTATGACTCTGGCAAGTTCCCCGGTCTCCTCTGTGAGCAAAGCCATATTTGTGAGTTCGGAAAAGTAACGCCCGCCGACGGTGCGAATCCATTCGTCAACAGCGTTCTGAGCGTCTTTTATCGTCATTTCCATAGTCTAACTTTATCTTCGGTCACGGTAAGCTTCACTCTCTCCCCCTCAATAAGTGGCAGATTGAAATCAACGTGCCCGACGGGGAAATTAAATGCTACCGGAATATTATTGATACCGCGTCGGCTTAGGAGCGCAGAAATCATCTCCTCCATGGTAGAGAAGTTACGGTCGGGACGGTATTCGGTGAATTGACCCACTATCAGCCCCTTTATCCTCCCAAGTACATCTGCGAAGTCAAGGCGTATAAGCATTCTCTCCACAGCATAGATGGCTTCTGATATATCTTCTATAAACAGTATCACATCCTCGTCCGGCTGTACCTGCAAAATATCATACGGTGTAGCTGCCAGACCGTTGAGCACGGCAAGATTCCCACCTTGAAGACGCCCCGTAGCCTCTCCGAGCCGATTGAACGGGGATGGCTCCACAATGTAATCCATCGTCCGCTCTCCTCTCAGGATTCCGAGCAGAGCCGATGTGGCAGGGTCATCCGGTGGCAGGAGTGTGAGATGTTTTGCCATATGAGCGTGCAATGATGCCACGCCGCTTGTGAGCCATAGAGCGTGAAGGGCGGAGATGTCGGAGAATCCTATAAGCCATTTGGGATTTTCGCAAATCTCTTCGGCAGAGATATAGGGGAGGAGCTGATTGCAACCGTAGCCTCCTCGTGCGCAGAGAATACACTTCACATCCGGGTCAAGAAGGGCAGAGCTAAGGTCGGCAAGGCGAGTTTCGAGACTTGAGGCGTACGACCCGTCGGCAGGACCATAAGCCGAGGGCATTATCTCTACGCGGAAACCTTCACGGCGCAGCATATCGGCAGCCCCGGTTATGTATTCTTCCTTCACTGTTGTGGCAGGGGAAATTATGGCTATCTTGTCCCCCTCACGGAGTGGAGCGGGCTTTATAATATCTTTAATGGTAGCACCTTTCATAGATACAGCAGTGTGTGGTGGTCAATTTACTTGTACGGGAATATCCGTAGCCTCAGCTATTCTTTTGCCTATGGCTTCCAATTCAGGCTTCTCAACTTTTATCAGCTTCTCTTCAGGGGTGGAGCGGTCAAGGCTATAAATCATTATCTCACGCGGAGAAATAGCTTTATAAGCCTCAATGAGCGCGTTGATTTCTTCGGGAGTAGTATTATCTACCGTCTCACCGTCGTGTTCGCCACGCAGAATCATGGTCTGAATTATTCCTGTGCCGGCAAACTGCTTTAGAGAATCCACAACACGCTCTACTGAGAAGGCTGGGTCGTTAGGCTGGTCGATAAGACGCATTGTATGGTCGATGGCTGAATCAAGCTTTAAAATATTATTATCCACTTTTTTAAGTGCTTCCGCTACAGCGGGAGTAAAGATACGGGTGGAATTAGTAAGCACTGACACCTTTGCTTCGGGATAAAACTCATCGCGGAGCCGAAGAACGTCGTCGATGATTGCCGGGAAATCGGGATGTAGTGTAGGTTCACCGTTTCCGGAGAAGGTGATTACGTCAAGGGGCTCTCCTGCCTCCTTCATAGTCGAGAGTTTGGCTCTAAGGTCGGCGTTTACCTTTGAGCGTGGGGGAAGACCCGTTTTCCCGGCTCCCTGGGCGTTGTATCCTGCCTCACAATATATGCAGTCAAAGGAGCAGATTTTCCCATCGGAGGGGGAGAGGTTGACCCCTAACGACACGCCGAGACGGCGGCTGCGGATGGGTCCGAATATTGTAGAATGAAACAAAACAGTTTGGTCTTTTCCCATAATTATGCTATTATTTCCTAAGTCAGCCGTGGGTAGGAAGGACATTCCTATTGTCTTTTCGTCTGTCAAAGGCGGTTATGGTTGCAAATTTATAATTTTATGGCGAAATGACAAAATCGGCAGATTTGGTAGAGCGGTTATTTTTTTGTAATTTTGCGTTATGAACAATGGTCAATCCGACATAAATCCGGCTGAAACCCGTCCGGAAATACCGGCACAGCGGCGCTTCACCCTCCGTAAAGGTGAGAAGCTGCGTCATCGGTCGCTCGTGGAGTCTCTATTCCGCGAAGGACACACTCTTTATGAGTTCCCTTTGCGCCTTACGTGGAGATCGCTTACGCCGGAAGAGCTTGAAGAATCTTTTCGCGACCATGTGCCTGATAGGATTGACTCTCTGCAGATGTTAATAACGGTACCTAAGAAGAAACGGCGCCATGCCGTAGACCGGGTATTGATGCGGCGACGTATCCGTGAGGCTTACCGCCTTAATCGCCTTGCGCTAAAGGAGGAGATGGATTCCAATCCCGATGTGCGCACTCTCGGTATGGCTATCATATATCTTCACGATAAAAATTTACCGTATTCTACAATAGAAAACAAGATGAAACTGCTCCTCAACCGTCTTGCCGCAAAGTTGAGGGGAAAATCAAAATAAACAGATAACTATGGGCTCACTGATGACAAGACTGCTGATTCTCCCTATCCGCTTCTATCAAGGGGCCATTTCTCCCCATTTCCCGGCTGTGTGTCGCTATCAACCCACTTGCAGCCAGTATGCCGTGGAGGCAATCCGGAAGTATGGGGCTTTGAAAGGGAGCAGTCTTGCCGTGAGGCGTATCTGCCGTTGCCACCCTTGGGGTGGAAGCGGCTATGATCCGGTGCCCTGATATTAAAATTTCAATTACAATGCAAACAATTCTTGATATACACACTCATCATCCCGCTCCACAGCCCGAAGCTGTAGTGAGCGTAAGTCCGGATATGTTTAACCCTATAGAGGGACAATTGTATTCCGTCGGTATTCATCCCTGGCTGACGTGTGAAGATATTCCCGATGAGCTGTGGGAAAAGCTTGAGGAGGCTGCTCGCCATCCTCAGGTGGTGGCGATAGGAGAGTGTGGCATAGATCTTGTGAAGGGAGGTCCGCTTTATAAGCAGATGCTCGTGATGAAGCGCCAGATAGAACTCAGTGAGGAGCTGGGTAAACCATTGGTGATACATTGCGTACATGCCCACGATATAGTGATCGGTCTTAAAAAAGACCTTAAACCGTCGCAGAATTGGCTTGTGCATGGGTTCAGAGGGAAACCTACCATTGCCCGTATGTTTGTTGACGCCGGTATTTGGCTCTCATTCGGAGCAACATTCAATGATAAATCGGTGGGCATTGTCCCCTCCGGTATGCTTCTTGCCGAGACCGATGAATCGGAGGTGAGCATTGAAGATGTGATCACAAAGCTCTCCGTATTGTCGGGACGCGACGTGAAATCAGAGATAGAACGGGATTCACTGGTGTTCTTAGGATTGGATAAACCTCAGGATAACCTTGAATCGTAACCCATAAAAAACATGAAACATATACTTGCAGCAGCCCTTGTGGCTCTATCGGTGGTTTTGGGTAATGCCTACACACTTGAGCCTATAAAATATGGTGACTTCTCCCAATGGGTCACTCGTGATATATCCGAGTCGAAGCTTATTGGGGGGAAGCATAAGACGGTCTATGCGATCGGTCCGACTGCAACTGTGGTGGGTAATAAACCCTATGTCAACACCGGAGGGTCACCGTGGTCTACAAGCAACGTATATGCTAAGGTGTCAGGTATTGTGAAAGGTTCTAACACCGTGTCTCCCTTTAATCGTGACGGAAACATGTGTGCTTGCCTTGAGTCGAAGATGGAGGAGGTAAAGGTACTTGGTCTCATTAATATGGATGTGATGGTGGCTGGCACTATCTTCTTGGGACGAATGTTTGAACCTATCACCTCAACTAAAGGCCCATTTTCGAAGATGGAGATGGGTGTACCGTATACGAAACGTCCTAAAGCTCTTGTGTTCGACTATCAGGTGGATATGCCAGCTGAGAATATACGCACAAAGTCTACCGGTTTTTCGTCGAAAAAGACCCTTCAAGGCCGTGATAATGCTGAGGTGTACGTGTTATTGCAGAAACGTTGGGAAGATTCCAACGGTAAGCTCTACGCCCAGCGTGTCGGCACAGGACGCGAACGTTATTCTCAATCGGTGGGATGGACTAAGGGTCACGTGCTCCCCATTCATTATGGCGACATTACCCGCGAACCGTTCTATAAACCGTGGATGGGTCTGCTGGCAGGAGAAAAAGCATACTATGCCCGAAATTCCAAGGGTAAGCTCGTGCCCGTGGAGGAGGTGGGATGGGCTCCCGCCGATGCACTGCCTACGCATATGCTGATTATGGCATCCTCTTCATGTGGCGAGGCGTTTGTAGGTACAGAGGGGCTGAAGCTGTATATTGATAATATCGCTTTGGGTTTCTGAATAAAATAATCTTTCCGACCCACTACTTTGCTTTATTTTACGTTACATA
Organism: uncultured Porphyromonadaceae bacterium; assembly: GCA_947177145.1. Taxonomy (GTDB): domain Bacteria; phylum Bacteroidota; class Bacteroidia; order Bacteroidales; family Muribaculaceae; genus Lepagella. Next base: position 5,784 of record CAMWTL010000048.1, on the reverse strand, counting down.
TAGAAAAGACTCTGAATAAATGAAACTCGCAATTATAGGTTATGGTCGTATGGGCCATATGATTGAGGAGATCGCGAAGCAGCGCGGTCATAAGATAGTGTGCATCATCGATGTGGATAATCCTGACGCTTTTGACACGTCAGACTATCGCAGTGCAGACGTGGCGATTGAATTCACCACTCCCGGCACAGCTGTAGAGAACATCCTTAAATCGTTTGTTTCGAAGGTTCCCGTGGTGTGTGGCACCACCGGCTGGCTCGACGCGCTTCCTGATCTTAAGGATATGTGTGATAAGGGTCAGGGCACCCTGCTTTATGCCTCCAATTTCTCAATCGGTGTCAATATCTTTATGGCTGTCAACCGTTATCTCGCACAGATAATGAACGATTTCCCCGAATATACTCCCTCGATGACAGAGATACATCATATCCATAAGCTTGACCATCCATCGGGCACAGCTATCACTCTTGCTGAGGATATGGTAAGCCGTGTGACTCGTCTTGACTGCTGGAAAGAGCCGGAGGAGGGTAAGCCTGTAGGTGAAAACACCTTGCCTATAAATCACGAGCGTCGAGGGGAGGTGCCGGGCACCCATATTATCACTTGGGACTCCTCGGTAGACAAGATTACCATTTCGCATGAGGCAAAAAGTCGTGAGGGCTTTGCATTGGGCGCAGTAAAGGCTGCGGAATGGCTCAAAGGCAAGAAGGGATATTATACCATTTCCGATATGCTTTCCGATGTGACACACACTCAGGGAATCTTCTAAACGTAACATTCTATTATGAACGATAAGCATACAGAGGGGCAGAACGGCGCATCATCCATGCCGAAAGCGGATCCTACAAAAGAGGGAATGCGCAGCCTGCGTGACCGTATAAGAGAGACGAAGGCTACACGCTGGATAAGATTCGGTGTGGTTTCGGTCTTGTTTTTCCTCTGGGTAATATGGATGGGCAATCCTTGGCTGAGTATTTTCTGGCTTTTGCTTTTGGATATCTACATTACAGCATACATCCCTTGGACCTGGTGGAAAGGAAAACAGGGACCCGTGCGTTCGGTGATGGCTTGGGTTGATGCCATCATCTATGCCCTTGTGCTGGTGTATTTTATCTTTGCCTTCATAGGTCAAAATTATAAGATACCCTCTTCGAGCCTTGAGAAATCGCTTCTCGTAGGTGATTATCTCTGGGTAAACAAGACCATCTACGGTCCGCGTGTGCCCCAGACCCCGTTGCATTTCCCATTGGCACAGCACACGATGCCTTTCATCAACACGAAGAGCTATCTTGAAAATCCCCAGTTGGCTTATCACAGACTTCCGGGTCTCCGCAGCATAGAGCGTGGCGACATCGTTGTGTTTAACTATCCGCAAGGCGACACTGTGACGCTCAAGATTCAGAATCCCGACTATTACCAGATATGCTATGACCTTCGACGCAACGGCGTAGAGAACCCGAGGGAGTATATCGAGCAAAACCGTCAGATGTTTGGCGACATAGTTTGGCGACCTGTAGACCGCCGTGAAAACTATGTGAAGCGTGCGATAGGTTTGCCCGGTGAGTTTATCGAAATACGTAGGGATTCGATTTATATTGACGGACAACCGATAGCTGAACCCGACCACGTGCAGTTTAACTATATCATACCGGTAAGCGGTGCTATACCCAATGAGAAGTGGAGTGAGATCGGTGTGCGTGGCGATGACCACGGTTCGGCTCCCACGTTCAGTGAGATAGCCGGTTTTAGCTATTATAATGTTCCGCTCACCAAGGAGATGAAAGCTGAGGTGGAGAAATGGCAGGAGGTTATAGGTCCGCTGAGGCGTGAGGGTCAGAGTGGCTTCTATGATCTGTCGGGTATGTTCCCTCTTGATGCCGATTATGGCTGGACACGCCCGGATATGGGTCCCTTCTGGATTCCCAAGCGTGGCTCCACTCTCCACGTCACTCTTGAAAATCTTCCTATCTACGAGAGAGCTATCAGGGTGTATGAAGGCAACGATCTGAAGGTTAAGGATGGCAAGATATATATCAACGGAGAGCAGACCGACTACTATACCTTTAAGATGGACTATTATTGGATGATGGGTGATAACCGCGACCGTTCTGCCGATTCCCGTTACTGGGGCTTTGTTCCGGAAGATCACATCGTAGGTTCACCGATGTTTATAATAGCCTCCTTCGACGAGGAGAAGAGCCTTTTCGACGGTAAAGTCCGCTGGAACCGTATACTGCGTGATGCCAATCCTGACAAGAAATGGTAAATCTGATATGGTGAACGTGCCTCCCTATGCGGCTTCCCTTAATTGGTATGGCTGTTGGTATGGCTTTCGTATGAAAGGTTTACCTGACAACGAGGCAATCGCCGAAGCCAACCGTAGATGCAAAATAAGTGGTAAGGCATTTGCCCGCACTTATGTGGGCAATGCCGAAGCCCCTTTGGTGTTGAGTGTGGCTGTAGATGGTGGTGCATCACGGTTAAAGCGGAAAGGCACGGAGGAGTGGGTTAAGTTGTCGCTCCATGGTAATTGGCCACATACGCATCTCGGTGGTTTGGAAGCCCTGTACGGACGTTGCCCATACTATCAGCATATTATTCCGGGGCTTCGGGAGGTGTATATGGATCTTCCTGCTACACTTAGGGACTTTAATCTCTCTGTGCATAGATGGCTCGCCTCCTTTTTGCAGACTGATTTTCAGTTCTTACACCCTGAATCCGAGCAGGCGGTAATGGACTCAGTGTTGATGCATAAAATACTAAGGAGAGGCGAGGAGATTGCATCAATGCTCTCCAAGGAACTGTCGGTGATAGATGCCTTGATGCGTTTCGGCCCTGAAACGAATCTTGTGCTCTTGGGGCATACGTCTCTATCATTTTCAATCTGAATCTTCGGCTACATTACCATAATTTCGAACTTCTGTAACTTTATATTATCAAACTTCTGCAACTTTCGGCTATGCGACGACGCGCTTACATATGGCTTATTCTGCCGGCTCTCTTTACTGGGTGCCTGGCGGCATATGCCAATAAGCCGACACCGGAATTGACTCCTCTCCCGGAAGTGCCTGAGCTGAAGATTCAACCCTTCAAGGGTTTCTACCATTTTGTAGATGAGTATGGCGACACTGTGCGTATGACTATCTTCAAGGATGTGGTTGTATATCCCCCTTTGAAGTTTAAGAATAAGAAGCAGGAGGAATTTTATTGGCGCACCGTGCGTGACGTGCGGAAAACGCTCCCATATGCCAAATTGGCTTTCTCGACACTTTCGGAGACCTATGAGTATATCCAGACCATACCGGATAAAAAGACCCGTGAAGCCCACCTAAAACGGCTTGAGAAGGACATTGTGGAGCAGTATAAACCCGTTGTCAAGAAAATGACCCGTGGACAAGGTAAGATTCTACTCAAACTTATAACACGTGAGACGGATCAGAACTCTTTCCATATAGTGAAGGCTTTCTTGGGGAGCTTCCGTGCAAGTTTTTATCAGGCTATTGGCAAGTTTTTCGGTTTGAATATGAAGAACGGTTTCAATCCGGAAAAGAATGAGGAGGATGCCATAATCGACCGTATAGCGACCCTTATAGAGCAAGGACAGCTTTAAAAGGAAATAAAAACGCTTCCGAATAATCAAATTCGGAAGCGTTTTTATTTCTGAGAGCTTACTAAGCTGTAGCCTGATTATTTAGCGGTACAGCTCCGAAGCCTGATTCTTCAGATTAGAGGCTATTGAGGTTGAACTGAGCGAACTCAAGGTCGTTCTGTGCCTTCTGGAGCATGCTGCTATCCATGCTGATAGCCTTGCGGAGGTTGCTGAGCACACCGTTCTCGTTGTTAGTGCGTGCGCTTACGAGAGCAGCCATGTAATAGGTAGTTGCGTCAGGATTGGGCACTGCAGAAAGGATAGACTGAGCAGCTGAGTAGTCCTTGGAAAGAAGTTTGGCAAGGGCAGCGTTGTTAGTCTTGGAGTTACCGAAAGCAGTGTTAGCCTTGGCAACCTCACCCTGAGTCAGGTAGTATACGCCGAGAGCGTCAGCAGCCTCAGGTACGCCGGCAGCAGAACCGAGAAGCTCGTTAGCCTTGCTGTAGTTGCCGTCGAGGAGTTCGAGAAGACCAAGGTTCATATCAGTTGACTTCAAAGAGGGATCGAGACGTTTAGCTTTTTCGAAAGCGCTCTTTGCAGCTGCATAGTTGCCAAGTTCATACTCAGCCATACCAAGGTTGTTCATAGCGCGTGCGCTGTTGGGATAAACCTGACCGGCTTTTGCATAAATCTCTTTCTTACGGTTGTAATCCTCTGTAAGAGTTGCTACATAAAGGATTTCATCCTCAGAGAGTGAAGTGGGGTTAGTGTTGAATACCTCGATGAGTTCCTGGTCGCTCTTGCCGATCACGTTAATAGAAGCCATGATCTTAGAGTAACGGAGCTGAGGAAGGATTTGGTCAGCAAGCTCATTGAACACGCCTGAGAGATTGCGGATCTCTCTTTCACGCTGCTCGGGATCCTTATACATCTTGAGCACGCCAAGGATGAGGTCCTTATCCTGGATGTTGCTCTTGGAAACGAGTTCCTGGAAGCCCTCCCAGTCCTCAGGAGTGAATGTAGCTGTGAGTTCACCGAATTCAGTGATCTTATCCTTCTTGAGCTGATTTGCCATGAATTGCTCAGTCACTTTCTCACGACGCTCTGCAAGCTCGGTGTTGAAGGCGAGTGTGCCGTCAGGAGAAGCGTAAGAGTGGATAGTAACGCCTGCGATCTCCTTGTTGATGGCTGCGTTGGCATCACGGAGCTGCTGGTTGAGGTCAACATAATCGGCAGCGGTGATCTGGTTGTTGCGGATGATTGCCTGGTTGATGAGGAAGCGGATGTCGGCAGTATACTTCTCGTTGATGATGCGCTCGAAGTTATCCTTAGCGATGGCAGCCTGAACTGTTGACGCATTGGCGAGGGTAGAGGTGGCGATAACGCCGTCGCCTACTTTCACGCGGGGAAGAGAATAGAGCTTGCCGTTCTGGTCAACCTGGAAGTCGAGATAGAGGTTAGACTCAGCCATCTCAGGCTTGTACTCAGTGTTGAAGGGAATCTGCACTGTGCCGCCGTTGTTGTAGCTTACAACCTGGCCGTTTGCGCGGACGTTTTCACCCTGGAGCACAACGGGAGTGCCCTGAGTAGCGCCACCTGAATATTCAAGCACGGGAGTGGCAGTAACCTTTGCATTCTTCACCATGAACTTGGCAGGGATGTTACCGGTGATTGTAGCCGGAACATTCTGACCCACTGTCTCCAGAGGAGTAGGAGTGGTGTTAAAGTAGTTGCTCTGGAAGTCACCGAGCTTCTTAGAGCAGCTCGTAGTGCCCATAATGGCCACACCCAAAGCAAAATAAAGAACTTTTTTGTTCATAACTTTTAACTTAATATTAAGGGTTAGATTTACAATGTTTACTTCGTAAGAACGGTTGGAAAATCCGTGATAAGACGGTGGTAATTGCTTACTCACCGAAATATCGTGTAAAGATAGATAAAAAAAGCCATAGGAGAGCAAAAAAAGTGGAAAAATCGGTGGAAATCAATGAAAAATAATTTTTTTTGAAAAAAGTTGAGAAAAAATTTGGCAGACTCAGAAAAAGGTCGTAACTTTGCACTCGCAAAACGGGAACAACACCAACCAAGTTAGAAACCTAACCAAGATAATGGTGACACCAACGCCTGTAATGCTGAAAAATGACTCCGTGGCTCAGTTGGTAGAGCAAATGACTCTTAATCATTGGGTCGTGGGT
>CAMWTL010000047.1 GCA_947177145.1 uncultured Porphyromonadaceae bacterium | reverse complement strand
TGTCTTCACTCTTCCTTCAGATCATGAGTTCGTGACATTTAAGACCCGTGTCGGGCTGGACAATGATGTGGCATCCGCCCCAATGGGAGCGACTGTAGAATTTAGAGTATTCACTGAAGACCCTACTCCAAACAACGATGCCAATGTAACTCTCAATCTCACTGCCCTTGGTTTGACTACAGACCAGAAGGCAGCCATATCAGATATGTGGACAGGAGAGTCGGTAGGTACGTTCTCAAATTCCGAATTCACACCTTTCCTTCGTGAACATGGCAGCGGTCTGTACCGCATAGTACCACTTGGACGTGCCGACAACGCGACCCTACAACTTGATGCAAAAGAGAATCCTGAAATCGGGGAAATAGTTTTGACTGCCTCACTTAATGGAGGACAAGAGGAAAATGCCTATATTCAATTCGAACGCGACGGCAGAATCCTTGGTTCCTGTAAAGTGGAAAATGGAGGTGTGACAGCTATGTCGATTCCTGCAATTGAAGGTACTCACATCTACAAGGCTTACTACAGCGGAAATCCGGAAGTGGCTAATACGGAATCAAATGAAGTGAAGCTGGAGTCAGCTGGAGTAAAACAGACTGTACTCAATATGCTTACCCTGCCTATCACTCCTTGTAAAGGAGGCATACAAGTAGGCTGTTGCGATGGCATCTTGACATCTGCCGAATCCCACATTGACATATATTCCCCCTCAGGAGAAATGATAAAGTCGGTCAATCTGAACAACGCTCCCCTATTCGTATCTCTCCAACCGGGTCTTTATCTAATCGGAAACCAAAAATACATGATTGAATAATCTCTGTGACAAATGTATGCTTAATTAAATCACAGATATGTCAAGGGAGAGTCTAATATGCTCTCCCTTTTCCATAAGTAGAGTCTTATACCATTTATTAAAAAATATAAAAACTTGATCTTCATTTCGCTATCGTTTGTTATAGTGATAGTAAGTAAATTAAAAACGCTTACATCTGTAAAAGACAAAAACTATGAAAAAGATACTTATATCACTGCTCGTGGCTGTCTCCTCAGTTTCTTCAGCCCTTGCTTTCCCTATCGACAAGTACACCATCTCTCGTGAGGAATTGCCTGAAGCTGCACGGCAGATGCTTGATGAATATTTTCCCAAAGCAAAAATCGGTATGATAAAAATAGATAAACATCTTTTAAAGAAAACCGATTATGATGTACGCCTTGTCAACGGCACTACCATCGAATTTAACAACAAAGGAAAATGGACATCTGTAAATTGCAAAAAGAACGAGGTGCCGGAAGGGCTTGTAATGAAGACAATCAGAAACCATGTAGCCAAAAACTATAACGGAGCTAAGATTGTCAGCATCTATAAGAAAGCGACACATTATGAAATCGGACTTTCCGACGATATTCTCTTGAAGTATGATCTCTTAGGTCTATTTAAGGGTGTGAAGATGGAAGACACTAATAACTAAACTCATTGACAAAATTTAGGTTATTTACGCATTGGATTCTTGGAATTCACAATGTGCAAATAACCTAAATTTTGTCAATGTAATAATTCAAAGATTAGAATTATAGTAAGCTGTGTTGCCGGTGACCTCTTCACCCACAAAAGGAGGTAACTCATAATTTGCATCCTCATCAGGCAGCTCAACCTCAGCAAGCACCAGTCCTTCATGCTTACCAATAAACTCATCTACCTCCCATCTTACACCTTTGTATCTCAATATATACCTTCTTTTCTCGATTATATTTCCCACACATAGCTCCAGCATCTCCACTGCGTCCTCATAAGGAATCTCATACTCGTATTCCAATCTCTTAGTGCCCACAGTAAGCCCCTTCACTGTAAGGTAGCCACGTTTATCCAAAACTCTTACCCTTACGGTACGCTCCGGCTCTTTACAAAGATAACCCTGCCTTATCTCTAAATAATAGTCTGCAATATCCAAATATCTATTGTTCTTGACAAGATATTTTCGTTCAATCTCAAATGCCATAATAAAAATTCTTTAATGACTCAGATCAACTCTGATCCTTGTCGATTATACTTTTATATATTTTACTTACGTTTTTCAAGTGCCCCAAGCATCATCTGAAGCTCATCTTTCACATCAAGCAGCTTATTGATGACGTCCATTCTCTTGGTGATATTGGTCTTGTTGAGACGCATCTGTTCCTTAGCCGCCTCAATCTTTAGTCCCCTTATTTTCACCAGATAATGAATAATACGTAGAATCTCTATATCCTCAGGGGTATAATACCTCTGGTTGGAAGTGCTGCGCATCGGACATACTTCGGGAAATTCCCTTTCCCAATAGCGAAGCGTAGGCTCCGATACATTGAGAATCTCCGCCACATCCTTAATCTTATAGTATTTCTTAGTTAGTTGTCTCATTCCTAATTTTTCAATCCATTATATGCCCGGCATTATCTGCCATCTGAAGCATCTCAGAGTACTCATCCGGATTCAGATCCATAAAATAATAATTCACAGGATTCTGAGCCTCATCCTTAAATCTCACCTCATAGTGTAGATGCGGACCTATCGACTTACCGGTGGAGCCAACCCTGCCTATGAGTTGACCTCGTTTCACCATATCTCCTTCCTTCACGAGCAGATCTTTCAGATGAGCATACCGGCTCAGATAATTATATCCATGGTCAATATCAATGCAATTGCCATAACCGGGTACACGCTGTGCCACCGACACTACCCCATCGCCCGTAGCATAAATAGACGTACCTGCCGGTGCGGCAAAGTCAAGACCCTCGTGCAGCGTCGAAAGCCCGTTGACAGGATCACGACGATAACCATACCCTGCCGCAATGCTGTAGTTCTTTAAAGGAAGAACAGAGGGAATATGAGCTAATTTCTCCTCTTGCAGATCCATAGTCTCCCTCAACTGGTCAAAGCTTTGCACCTGTGCATAGAGCTGGCGTTCCAGCAAATCCATATTTTGCGATAAGCTCGCTACCAGTCCTGCATCGTTCAGACGCTTCAACTCATTATATCTGTTGCTGTTTTCCAGACCTGAAAGTCGCTGATTTGATGTCATAGGCTCCATTTGCATCATCACCCTATAGAAATTATCGTCACGTTCTTGAATACGGGCAAGAATTTTCATCGAATTATCAAGCCGTTTGTTAAGCAGACTGTACTGTCTTCGTAGCTTGGCGTTCTCCGCTTTGAGATTTGCCTCCGTAGGTGAATCAAAACAGTAGAAAACTACTATAAATATAACCACAGCAAACAAAAGTGCCAAGCCACAAGTCTTGCCGAGCGCCAAAAGTCGCGTTCGTAAAGAGGGATAGACTCTCTCAAAATTATCAGTCTCCGGATTATATCTATAGTAGACGTTTTTAGGCACGTTTATCTCTTTTTAACTCTCCACTACCCTTCTTTTCATAAGGATAATGCCAATAAGAGCCTGTTTGTGTTGCAAAATTAGTGGATTTCAACTAATTTTGCAACACAAAATACTTTTGCATTACTGAAAGAAAAATCAGGCAATGATGACATCTAACGAAATCAGAGAATCATTCAAGTCTTTTTTCCGCGATAAGGGGCACCAGATCGTGCCCTCTGCGCCTATGGTGATTAAAGACGACCCCACACTGATGTTTACCAATGCGGGGATGAACCAGTTTAAAGACATAATCCTCGGCAATCGTCCTGCTACACACAAGCGTGTAGCGGATAGCCAGAAGTGTCTCCGCGTGTCGGGAAAGCACAACGACCTCGAAGAGGTTGGTCATGATACATACCACCACACCATGTTCGAAATGCTCGGCAACTGGTCGTTTGGTGACTATTTTAAGAAAGAGGCTATCGACTGGGCATGGGAATATCTTGTCGATGTGCTCAAGCTCAACCCCGACCGTCTTTATGCCACAGTCTTTGAGGGTTATGCTCCGGAAGGTTTGGAGCGTGATAACGAGGCTGCTTCATATTGGGAGAAACATCTCCCCGCCTCCCATATTATAAACGGTAATCGCCATGATAATTTTTGGGAAATGGGCGACACCGGACCGTGTGGCCCCTGTAGCGAAATCCATATCGACCTCCGCTCCGACGAAGAGCGTGCGGCTGTTGACGGTGCTACTCTTGTGAATAAGGATAATCCGCAGGTAATCGAAATTTGGAACCTCGTGTTCATGCAGTATAACCGCAAGGCAGACGGTTCTCTCGAGCCACTTCCTGCAAAAGTAATCGACACCGGCATGGGCTTCGAGCGCCTATGTATGGCTCTTCAAGGAAAGAAGTCGAACTATGACACTGATGTCTTTACTCCCGTTATCTCTGTGATATGCGATCTCACAGGCTTAAAGTACGGTGAAGATGAGAAAGTGGATATAGCAATGCGTGTTGTGGCTGACCACCTCCGCACCATTTCCTTCTCTATAGCTGATTCACAACTTCCCTCAAATGCAAAGGCAGGTTATGTGATTCGTAGAATCCTGCGCCGTGCAGTGCGTTATGCCTATACCTTCCTCAACCAGAAAGAAGCATTCCTATATAAGCTTGTAGACAAGCTCGTGGAGCAGATGGGCGACTCCTATCCTGAGCTGAAAGCACAGAAGGATCTTATTAAGAAGGTAATTAAAGAAGAGGAGGAATCTTTCCTGCGCACTCTTGACAATGGCATCAAACTTCTTGACACGCTTATCGAAAAAGCCAAAGCTGAAGGTAAGACTGTTCTTTCCGGAAAAGATGCCTTCACTCTCTACGACACCTATGGTTTCCCTCTTGATCTTACCGAATTGATTCTGCGTGAACACGGTATGACACTCGACCAAAAGGAATTTGATGTGGAGATGCAAAAGCAGAAGAACCGTGCCCGCAATGCCGCAGCCGTGGAGACAGGCGACTGGACAATCGTAGAACCGGGTGACCAAGTATTCGTAGGCTATGACGAGACCTCCACCCCTACCAAAATTCTCCGTTACCGCAAGGTGAAGCAGAAAGGTAAAGAGTTTTATCAGCTCATCCTTTCAAAGACACCTTTCTATGCAGAGATGGGTGGTCAGGTAGGCGACCGTGGTACTCTAACCTCCCCTTCCGGCGAAGTTATTGAAATCTTCGACACCAAACGCGAGAATAATATAGGAGTACACCTCACACATAAACTCCCCTCTGACCCCACAGCCGAGTTTGTAGCTAAGATTGATGAAGAAGCTCGTGCTGCAACGTCTGCCAACCACTCCGCAACTCACCTCCTCCATGAGGCTTTACGTGAAGTGCTCGGTAACCACGTGGAGCAGAAAGGCTCATTTGTATCTCCCGATGTGCTTCGCTTCGACTTCTCCCACTTCCAGAAAGTCACCCCGGAAGAATTGCGTAAGGTTGAGCACATAGTCAACTCCCGCATCCGTAAAGCAATGCCTCTTGAAGAAGCTCGTGAAATGCCAATCGAGGAAGCACGCAAGATGGGAGCTATGGCACTTTTTGGTGAAAAGTATGGCGATAAAGTGCGCGTGGTGAAATACGGTTCATCTGTCGAGCTTTGTGGTGGTACACACGTTGCCAATTCCGGAAATATCGGTATGGTTCGCATCCTTTCCGAAAGTTCTATCGCAGCTGGCATTCGCCGAATCGAAGCTGTGACGGCAGCCGGTGTTGAGAGTGTGCTCGACAATTTCCAAGACACAATGAAAGATCTTTCCTCATTCCTTGGAAATGCCTCCAACATCAAAGTTGCCGTAGAAAAAGCCATCAAGGAAAACGCCGATCTCCGTAAGCAGGTTGAAGACTATATGGAGGAACGCACACGTAATCTTGCCAAGGAAATACTTGAAAATGCCAAGATTGAAAACGGTGTGACGGTTTGTCGCCTTTCCGGTCCTGCATTGCCTGATATGGTAAAGAATATCGCTTTCTCAATCCGTAAGGCCTCACCGGAGCATACGGTGTTCATCGGAGCAACCATAGCTGCCGAGAAACCTCTTCTCACACTTATGATTACTGACGATCTGGTGAAAGAGGGTCTTAATGCTTCTCAAATTGTCCGTGAAGCTGCCAAACTCATCAAAGGTGGCGGCGGTGGTCAGCCGTTCTTTGCCCAGGCAGGTGGCAAGGATGCTGATGGACTCTCAGCAGCTGCCGACAAGATTATTTCTCTTCTGAAAATCTGAGTTTTCTATAAGTTTGAGGCGCGTTATTTAAATGACGCGCCTCATTTCTCAGATACCATTTGATAAGTTTTCATATTCTCAGACACTTTTTACCTTCTTCCACGATGAAAAACTTATATCTACCTTTAACATTTTTAGCCTTATTGACCCCTGCCGTCTCCTTGATTGCTCGACAGAAAGTCAACATTAATCGGGATTGGTTCTTCAGCAAAACAGACACAGTGGGTGCTTGGCAGCAGGATTTCAATGATGCTTCGTGGGTCAAAGTCCATCTCCCCCATGATTTTCAAATCTCACAAGACTGGGTTGCACCGTCTGCCGATGAGAAAGCCGATATGGATAATCCGGTTGCTAATGTTAAAAGCAGACTAAGTGCACGTGGCTTTAAGGAAACAGGAGTCGGTTGGTATCGCAAGAACTTCAAAGCTGATCCTGAGTGGAAAGGGAAGAGAGTGCTTCTCGATTTCGAAGGAATTATGCTGAATGGTGATGTGTGGCTAAACGGTTATAAAGTCGGAGTTTCTGATTATGGATACCTCGGCTTCGACACTGATATAACACCCTATATCAACTGGGATGGTGACAACGTAATTTCAGTACGTGCCGACACGGGTCGCCCTGAAAACTCACGCTGGTATACCGGAGGTGGTCTTTACCGTGATGTCAACGTCATAACCACAGATCCTCAGAAATACTTTGCCAGACATCCCCTATATGTCACAACTCCGGATGTGTCACCGGAAAAAGCCACGGTTATCCTTCAGGCTGAAATCACCAATCTTTCAGAATCAAAAGAGCCAATTTCGATTCTGACTGAAATTAAAGATGCAGAGGGGAACGCAGTGTATTCAAAAACTTCCTCACTCAATTTCAATCCCAAGCAGAGGCAGAAGGAATATCGCTTGGATAGCCTGACAATTTCCAATCCAAAGCTTTGGTCATTAGATTCACCGCATCTTTATACAGTCAACTGCGCTATTCTTGATTCTATAGGAAATACAATAGATGAAGCATCCTCTCGCTTCGGCATCCGCAAGATTGAGTATTCTCCGGAATTTGGATTTAAACTCAACGGTGAAAAAGTGATACTTAAAGGTATAGCCAATCACCATACCCTTGGTGCTCTCGGAGCGGCTGCTTATCCGAAAGCGATGGAAAAGAGACTCCGACTTTTAAAAGATTTCGGGTTCAATCACGTGCGCACCTCCCACAATCCTTACAGCGAATCTTTTCTTGACCTATGTGATGAATTAGGTATTCTCGTAGTCGATGAACTGTATGACAAGTGGCTTACACAATACGCCGGAGGACGCAAAGATTGGACTGAGCAATGGCAGAAAGATGTGCCTGAATGGGTGAAGCGTGACCGTAACCATCCCTCCGTAATAATGTGGAGTTTGGGCAATGAACTGCAACTATTATGGGAGATCCCCTATGCCGATTGGGGTGTCACCCCCTATAAACTACAGAAAACTCTTCTAAACCGCTTCGACGCGACTCGTCCTGTCACAGTAGCTATGCACCCTCGCGGACGTAGCGAAACCACCGACTCAATTCCTGCACCTTTGGCACTTGAAACCGACATAGCAGCCTACAACTATCGGTATATGTATTTTCCAGGTGACAGTCGTCGTTATCCCTGGATGATTTTCTATCAGAGCGAAGCCAACACTTCCAATATGGGTCCAAACTATTTCGACATGGATCTCGACAAGGTTATCGGATTGGCATACTGGGGAATGATTGATTATCTCGGCGAGAGTAACGGATGGCCGGCAAAGGGTTGGACTCAAGGTGTATTTAACATCGACCTTTCACCCAAACCAAATGCCTATTTCCTGAAAAGCTATTTCAAACCGGAAGAGCCTCTTGTCCATATAGCAGTTGTGGAGGACGTTCCATCCACTGTATGGAACGATGTCAAGATGGGTGGCCAGAAACTCACTGAGAATTGGAATCATCCTTCAGGTACTACCCTATCACTTTATACCTATACTAATGCCGACGAAGTGGAATTGTTGATCAATGGAAAAAGTCTCGGTCGAAAACGCAATGACAGAAATGGTTCTAAAGTTCGTAATCGTATCCGCTGGGACAATGTGCCTTACTCAGCGGGAAAGGTTGAAGCTTTAGCATATAACGATAGTTCTAAGAAACCGGTAAGCCAACATCAGCTTTACACTACCGGAAAACCGATAACATTACGAATAACTCCTGATAATGCAGATTGGAAAGCCGACGGTATCGACCTTCAACATGTCCGCATAGAAGCTATCGACAAAAACAGAAACATTGTAAAAGATTGTGATGCCCAACTTCAATTCACCGTTGATGGTCCGGCTGAGATAATTGGTGTCATAAATGGCGATATGACAAGTGCCGAATCATTCACCGCCCCTACCCGCTCACTCTACAATGGCGAAGCAACCGTTATACTGCGTTCCACTCCTGAACCCGGCACAACGGTGCTTACCATCACATCGCCTGACTTTAAGTCGCAATCTGTCAAACTACAAACTAAATAAATATGTGTAAACTCACTCTCAATGACTTCTGCCAATTCATATGGGTAGAAGTCATTGACGTTGAATAAAGTCAGATATTATTGCCAACACTTCAGGAGAGATTGTTTCCCTGATGTCATTATACTCAGAGACCTCTCCGGTGGCGGCGTGTTGCAGGAGATGATTCAAACCGTCCATTTGTCTGATATCAACCTTTCCGACATTTCTTTTGAATATCTCAAGATTCTTCTCGGCATTAACCTGCGTATCTTTTGTACCGTTGATAGCTAACACAGGACATTTCACTTTTTTCAACGCACCGGTCGGATCAAGGCTCACCAGACTGTCAAAATAACCGTTTCGAGCTTCGTTGTTACGTTTAACCGATTCAAGCACAATTGTCGGGACATCCAGCGAATTTTCCTGACATATCAAATCAACATCTATTGTGTTGGTTTCGCCTGCCCTGTACTGTTTGGAAATCTCATCAAAAAGCAGTCCTATCAGTTTCATAGATGATTCCTTTTGACTTTCTGTAAGCCCTAATTTGTCAAGTGTCCAGAGATTCTGTTCTATCAGGGTCTCTTTTGCCGGCGTAACCATACCTGCCAAAGAGACAATGAAATTCGGTTTAGCTTCTGAAGCAATAAGCACTGCCAATGTACCTCCTTCAGAATGACCTAAAATCCCAACTTTCCCGATTTCAGGTAAGCTCTTGGTAAAATTATAAGCACTCAAAGCATCCCCTTTGAAAGTATCTATCGTCGCCTCAGAGTAATTTCCCTTAGAAGAGGCAGTACCACGGTCATCGTATCGGAAAGAGGCGATTCCGTTCCTTGCAAGATAATCAGCTATCACCGCAAAGGGACGGTGTTCGAATATCTCCTCGTCACGGTTCTGCGGACCGCTCCCCGTCACCATCACGACTGTTGGGAACTCCCTACCCGGCTCTATTGAAGGCAATGTCAAAGTTCCGGCAAGTTCCACACCGTCAAAAGACGTAAATACGGTGTCTTTTTCCAAATATGGAAACGGAGGTTTCGGAGTCTGCGGCCTACGTGATGCCAAATCCTCTTCCGGAGATAATGTGAGAGGAAGATTGAATCCGTTCTGACTAAAAGTGCCCACAATTTTGTTATCAGCGATTTTACCCTTGTAAGAGGCATTAATCATTTTACATTCAAGGCTCACACTATCTGCTGAACAGAATTTCACATTCAAAGGTATACCCTTGGCATTCTGTTGTGGAGAGTCCATTGTAGCCGTAGTAACACCGTCTGCTCCCTCCTCAAAATTAAACACCAAAGGCAACTTGGTAAACCCCATACTTATATTCCCACGCCACGTCCCCGTCAACGCATAGCAATCACCTACTCCACCAATCGCCAATAATAATGCAATCGTTGCTCCTAATCTATACTTCATCTCTTTTATCTATGTAATTAATCAGCTATCAGCAAAAGAAAGATAGCCAAATAAAATTTTATCAGTTTATGTATCACATCACAAATTTACATAAAAATCCTGAGATATTTACACTGACAGAATAAAGAATCCTTTTTTCTTTAGAGGAAAGTTAGATAAAATCTTGACATTATCACCACTCCGACACTCCTTCTGAATATCTCAAGATTCTTCTCAGCATTAACTTGCGTATCTTTTGTGCCGTTGATGGCTAACTGAATGTCTAATATTTCCTCGCTCTGCACTATGCATATTAACATTTATTAGCACCTAAATTTATCAAATATTTCGGTGCAAAGGTAGCCAATCTTTGTCATTCCGCAAATTACTCCATTGTTTTTTCTCACGATTACGCCAAGCCAATTTAGGCGGCTTGACGAGTGTTACCACGTCCGCTAAAAATATGAGTCCTTTTGAGAAAGCAAAGGAGGTGTTTAAATGAAAGAGCCATGACCGGGATATAATAATTTCATCCTTAAAAATAAATTTTTTTGGAAGTTTAAAATATAACTATTAACTTTGCAATGCTGAAAGTGCATTATGGTACTTGTATATCACACTGTACCTCAGCAGACATACTGGGGAGCGTTTACTTGACGCTTATTCTTGGCGGTTAGGAATCTGGTAAATTTCAATTGCAGTCAAGAATGAGACAACAGTAGATGCCAGTAGATATGTTTAGATAAGCCAATAGTGTGCAAATATGTGTACTATTGGTTCATCGACATATTTGCGTGAGGCTTCTGCGTTGTCCGTTCTACTGCAATGGGCATACCAGAGCCTCTAACCGTAGAATGGGCAGCAAAGTACAGGCCTTACGCTTTTGTTTTTTAATACCAACGAGATAGGCCCGAAGGTAATAATCAAAGAACTAATATGAGGCTCTCTACTCTACTACTATGCCTGTTATTTTACATCCTCTCTACTGCAGCTCAGGATGTAATCACTAAAACAGATGGCACTAAACTTGAAGCCAAGATTGAGACGATTAATGACACACATGTCACTTATCGGAAAATCACAAACTTGAACGGTCCAATTTATTCCATTCCACTTTCTTCGATAGCAAATATTTTATATGAAAATGGAACGACCGATACTTTTAATCCTCTTCTCAGCACTACTATTTCCCAGTCCACATTTCCTAATAATGATTGGCAATCTAATTCTTCACAAAAAGCAACTGATCAATATGGGCCAGTATCAGATCACTATCTCCTTACACTGGCTAACACAAACCCTACGAAGAACGAAAGGCAAAGAAATTAAGAAAAATAGGATGGTATGGTGGTGGAGCTATTGCCCTTACGGGTATAATCTGGGCTATCATCCTTCAAAGTGATGGATCAGAATTGGCCACTCCTGTTGGTCTTTGTTCCGTCATTGGCGGGGCAGCCATATGCATTGGATGCCAAATCAGTGCTAACATAATAATGAAAAAGACACAAAAAGGAAACACTTATACAAATATCATTCTTGAAAAGGAATGTTACAAGTATAAGGATACCTCATTCTTAGCCGGTATAAGTATTATGGATAATTGCTATACTACTTCCAAGAATATTGGCCTGTCTATAGGAATAAAATTTTAAAACATTAAGATAACATACTATGCAATTCATAAGTATAATTCTATTATCCATCAGTTTGTTATTGGGTCTAACCTCCTGCTCTCCTAAAATATCTACACGGAAGTTAAATGCTTATACTACCGTAGCACCAACAATAGTGAGTTATAATGAATTAACAATGGATCTTGACCCAAATCCAATAACCTACACTATTGACGTATCCTCTGAGTCAGGACGTGCCAAACTGAGTAATCTTTCAGTAGAAGAAGCGGATGACCTTGCACTTATTGAAGCAATTATGAGTCATCGATGTGCCACAATCTTTAACCTTCAATACACTCATCTTGTACACAAAGGAAAAGTACTTAGGGTAACGGTATATGGTTATCCAGCTAGATATAAACAAATTAAAAAATAACTTTAGAAAAATAAATAATATGATGACCCGGAAACCTTAATAAATTTTTGGAGTTTGTGGTATCAAAGAGAATAAAGAGAGAATAGGTACGAAGCGAATATCGTCACTATTCTCTCTTGTCATCTTATAATATCATTCCTTAAAACCATAACAATGGATTAAAGAAGGAGGGAAGATATCTAAGATTATTTAAGCATCTAACAAAATATATATTAACGTATAAGCAATTTAGCTCGCCATCGGAGGTGTTTTACTTTGTATTTACTTTCTTTTGGCTGGAAGCAGTAAGTTATTGATAACGATACTCTTTACTTACATTTGTAGTATGTTCCTCATTCATTCTTTTAAATCTTCTGCTTGTTCATAAGAAGTAATTGTACGCTGCAACTGACGTATTAGCACATCCTTCGGAGGAAGTTCCGTCATATAATGTCCAACCTTTATGCCTGTGGCATCCAATTGCAACAATTCTATTTGTTCCCTACTACCTTCTGTACATAGGATGAGCCCTAACGGAGTTTCCTCTCCCGGCTGCATTTCGTATCGTTCGAGCCAACGGAGATATAACTCCATCTGTCCTTTGTACTGAGACTTGAATCTGCCTAATTTTAGATCAACGGCTATAAGCCTATGTAGTTTTCTATGGAAAAATAAAAGATCAAGATGAAAATCCTCTCCGTCTATTATCATACGTTTCTGACGAGCCACGAAAGTGAATCCATCACCAAGTTCCAAAAGGAATTGCTCAATATGGCTGATTAGGGTATTCTCCAACGTTTCCTCTGTATATCCACCTTTCAATCCTGTGAACTCAAGAAAATATGGACTCTTGAAAACCACATCCGGCGAGATCTTCCTTTCATTGCGGATGGCAGCCAACTCAGAGCGGATCAATTCTTCAGGTTTATCACTTATTGCAGTGCGTTCAAATAACATACCGTCAATCTTGGCACGAAGCACACGTTTCGTCCAGTGTTCTTCAGCGGCCATTGTCAGATAGAACTCTCTTTGAATTTCATCTTTTAGGGGGATGACCTCCACGAAATGAGACCATGACAATTGTGTCGCCAGCGGCGCGACAATCTTGGGGTCAGGAAAAAGATTGGCAAACTGCATCATTCTTCGAAGGCTTTTCTCCTCATAGCTTTTGCCGTATTCTTGTTTCAATTGTCGCGCCAGAGTCGCGACAATCTGTTTTCCATACTCAGCACGCTGATTCCCAAGGATCTCACGGTTTATTCGCTCGCCTATATGCCAATATAGCATAGTAATCCCCGCATTTGCGACAGATGCGACTCTCGATTTCGCATCTTCAATTAGATGTCTCAAATCGGTGAATAACTGTTTTTCAGATTGTATGTTCGATAAAGAAATTTCCATTTAATATTGTCTTCTCACAAAATTACATATTATTGGTTGATGGCTTGCACTATGGCAGCAATTTCCTCGGGGATATTCCTTTCAGCATATCATTAATCTCCTTTTTAGCCTTCCGACATCACCGATTAGAAATAAAAAAATAGTGCTATGAGCAGCAACTATTCTTTTTTGAGGGACAGCAATCGTCAAACATCTTTGCAAATAGTTGTTTAGCAACCGACCAGTTATCAGGATTGATACAATATTTTACCTTTGGAGGCTCAATAGTGCCTTGAATCAGCCCTGCTTCCTTCAACTCGCTCAGATGCTGCGATACGGTTGCCTTCGCAATCGGAAGGACTTCATGAATGTCTCCGAAGAAACATTCATTGCGTTGAGCGAGAAAATGTAGTATGGCGATACGTGTGGGATGCCCCATCGCCTTTGCAAATCTTGCAAGCCGCTCCTGCTCGGGTGTTATCTCAATTTTTGACATATTCAGATATATTTCTGTTCGTAAAATTACGAATAATTTTATATATACACAAATTTCAGAAGTTAAAAATTTACAGTCTCTGAAAATCAAATATATACACTTGCTTTATTTTATCTTCCTAAGACGGTTCCAACTCGGAATACCTCTGAATAGATGTAAAACAATAGCCACTGACATTATTATGCCGAACCAATAATGATGAAGACCAAGATTTGGTATCTTTACCGGTGACAGCAACTTTACCAAGCCGGTGATAAAAGTAATTGCAATGAATACAATCACAACCCATGTGTCAGCCCAGAACCACCTAAATTTTGTTTTCATGGCTGTGAGCATCTTCTTGAACTGAATGCCGTGCAGACAAGCAACCCCGACCATTAGGAAACCGGCAATCCAATGAACCATCTTTATGACCGGGCGAGGCTCTATGACTATGCCATGCCTTTTAAGATGAAGAATTATGCCTGTGGCAAGGGTAATCACGAACAGTATGATCAATGCCATACCTACATTAGCTTTTGATTTCGGTGTTGTCATAATAATTATAGTCGTTTGTTGTTATTTAATCCTATTTAGTAAACACATTATCAATGATTGTTGTTCGCCAAAACACAAACATAATTATGTAAATGACTTTAGAATCTTTGACCTCATTGTAAATCGCCTGATTATCAATATGACCTTACATTCAAAATATTTTGTAGCCGTTAAAAAAATTGCAAGAGGTAAGTGCCTTCTTAACCTATCCCTTGTACTATTCTTGCAATATTGTACTATTGCCAAAGCCTTACTTAAACGGGAAATAGTGGTGCAGAATTCTATCTTATAGAAAATTGTCGTTACAGCCGGTTTAGCTCTGCGTCGGAGGCATTTTTGCCTTTGTATTTGCTTTCTTTGGGCTGGAAGCGATATGTAACCGATAAGCTTACTCCACGTCGGTCATACGACTGACGTTTATCAACACACACTCCATATGTATTCATCGTCCAGTCATTGTTCAAGGTATTGAATATATCCGTAGCCGAAAGCTTGAGCTGCAATGCTTTACTAAAAAACGATTTGCTGATTGAGGCATCCATTGACATCCAAGTGCCTACAAAGCGATTGGTATGCATATCCCCTTTTGATTGCCCGAACATATTCACAGTGATCAGCCATCCTTTTGGTAAGGAGAAAAGATTGTCAAAATAGTAGGAAAATATCGGACGGTTATATTTCACACTTTCAATTTCGAGCCATTGCCTATGCAAGCCGACTGTCAGATTAGGCGACCAAGCACGGAGGTTCTTGTTCCAAACAAGGTATAAATCAAGAGCTGACACGTCAATATTAATTGGCTGCATTAAAAGCTGGAGATTTGGAGCGGGATAAAGCCGCTTAACAAAAGCATAGGTATTAATACTCCGTGTATAGTCTGCCTGTACCATAATTCCTTTCCACATACCGAATACCTGAAAATCGTGCATTTTCTCATCCCTCAATGCCGGATTACCACCCTCAATCTCATGTTGCCCAACATAATTCAAACTCCCGGTAAGCTGGGAGTAAGGAGGTTTTACCGTCGCCATACGATAGCTGACACTTGCCTGTGCCACTTCATTAAAGCTCCAAGACAGGGATAGATCGGGAGTTAAGAGATTGTCAGTCCTGCTGACATCCTTATCCTTAACGTCGTTTACCTTAAACTGATAATTCACATATTCATACCTTAATCCTGCTGATAAACTTAATCTGCCAAATGCCCTGCTCCAAGATGCAAAAGCTGCCACAGATGTCTGTTCCGAATCGGAAAGGGAAGATGGAATATATTCCTCCACCACACTGTTCTCCATACGATAATCAAGAGTTGTGTGAGTATATGAAGCCTGTGAACCAACAACAAAGCTACCTCTCCATAGTGGAAAGTCTGTGTATACCTTACCTGCCCAAAGTGAGGAGCGTCGTTTATCATTTGATGCCACATCTGATATTTCCGAATCCGGATATGATGTCACAACATTGTTCTTTGACATTGAACTACGGTAGTTGCCATCAAAATGCAGGTGATATCTCTCTCCGAATAAATTATCATAGTATACCGACACAAGGTGGCTATGACCCTTTACATATTTATTAATGTCGCGTCTTAGCGGAAGCCCTTCATTTAACCACTCTGCCCCCCTATTGATAAAATCCCCTCGCTCCGGGTTAAAACGATAATATGCTCCTAATGATTGCTCACCACCTGAGAAATTGAATCCGGATTTAATCACCCCGGTTGTTGTGGGATAAGTATTATTCTGCGAACTGCCAACAACTGTCTTGCTTCCCTCATAAAACAACGTATTTGTCGTGCTACCTTTAATGAGGCTATTATTATGGGCAACGCTGCCTGTGGCAAAAATATCCCAACCGCCAAAACGATAGTTCAAATCAAGCATATCATTAGCAGACCACTTCCTACGGGCTGTAACCTCTGCTCTTTCTATCAATGACAGTCCCTTGATGAAATTTCTCCTCGTCATAATCTTTAGCACTGCTTTCGTATCACTGGAATACATAGCACCGGGAGCCAACAGCAGTTCCACTTTCCGAATGTTGCTTGACTGCAACTGCCGTAGTTCGTCGGCATCGCGCAATGGTCTGCCATCGATGAAGATTTCAGGATTGCCTTTACCCACAACCGAAACATCATCATCCTCTACTTTAATCATAGGTAGGTGGGCAAGCACATCAAAGCATGTGCCAAGGTTTTGAAGGCTACTGCCGGAGATGGTGGACACTAACGAATTGCCTACAAGTTTTGTCACCGGATGTTTGGCAGTGACCACAAATTCCTGTAACTCCCGAGCAATGGAATCTTCCTTTTCGACACTTTGTGCCTGCATTTTCCATATACATGCAAGCACGATAATGATGGTTAGACTTAATCTGTTCATAGCATTGTTTTTTCTGCAAAATTACAACCTCAGAAGGCTTAAATGCAAAAAAACACTCTGACCATCAAATTTATAAAACGCTAAATATCACATCATTACAAATCAAACATCCCTTAAATCCTGACCATAAGATTTTGACACTAAAAAATGGCTAAAAAAGCCTCCGCCTTAGGACTTTCAAGGGCAGCAATCTTGGCTTTGAGCCGGGATTTTCTTTTATAGACCACATCTATGCTCTCTTCCAACAGAGCAGCGATAGAGCGATTTGAAAGGTTGCACGCAAGGTAAACC
>CAMWTL010000046.1 GCA_947177145.1 uncultured Porphyromonadaceae bacterium | reverse complement strand
CGCCGTCGCAGGAGATCTGCAACTGGAAAGAATGTCCAAGCTCGTGGGCAATGCAATTGAGCGTCTCATCCTGCACACGGTTCGGGGCAATCCAGAGCGCACCGATCTGCCCGTCATAGTCGCCGCCGTAGGCAGTCCCCTCAAGCGAATAGTCGAGCATCACCATCATCTTATACTTATCGGCTTTGGTGTCCGGCTTCACGAAAGCGAGGTCATTGTAGAAATAATCATAGAAATGCTCCAACTTGGCAAGGAGGTTGGCAAGGTCCACCTTCATGTTATGGCTCTTGCCGACTTCACCTGTGGCACCGGGGGTAGTGTCACCCTCCACCTCCACATAATCGGGAGCGGTGGCGATATTGTCGCCGAAACCGGGAGCCCAGAAGAGCACGATGTTCGGGGTCTCCACCATACGGTGATAGCTCCACTTCGAGTTAGGGTCATTCAGATCCATCTCCCGTAAATCCTTAGGTATATAGACATCCTTACCCTTATGGGTAACGATAGGAATATCCGTATTCACTCTATACGCCTCCTCGTCGTTGAGGGCGATAGTTCCGGCTTCGGAGGGGTCAACCACCTGAGCCGATGCACACAGCGGCAACGTGGCACATCCGACCACAGGCAACGCCGCCATACCGAAAGAAACCAATAATTCTCTGTACTTTTTCATGATATATTTTGGGTTATACTAACGATTCTTGATATATGCCTGTCCGGACAGGCCATTCGAGGAGATAAAAAGATAGGTCATAAATCAGGGAGACACTGCGAGCAGTGCCACAATGTCTCCCGTAAAATCAGATATATTAATTTAATCGTAAATCTCATCAGATGTGAGTATTACAACCTACATCCGTAAGAATCTTATCTTCAGAATTTCTTCATCTTCGAATAAGAGATTCTGCGGGGCATCTGAGCCGGCTTGCTCTTAAACTGATAATTGATTGTGATATTCACAGTCTTCTCAACACCGTCGGCAGTGTAGACGTAAACCGGATGCATCGTCATGGTCTCACCGGCTGCGCCAACCGCGCCCTTCTTGCCGAGAGTGACGTTCACACCACTTATCTCGTAATAGATGGTAGCATCGCCATAATCGGCAGCTGTGCCGTCGGGAGTGACCCAATAGCCAACGTTGGCAGTCGGCATATCGGAAAGCGAACCGTCGGCATTGCGGTTGAACACCACAATCTTACCCTCGGTCTTCACAACCTGATTACCCACAGTTGGAGCAAACATAAGGTCAGACAATCCTGCGAAATCGGCATTGAAGAAGTCGCACATCTCGCTTGACATAAGATTCAAAGCGCCAACCGACCAATCCTCATTATCAGGGTCAACCGATACGGTGTAAGTCACATCCATAGTGTTGGCATCAACCTTATTGTATTCGGGAAGTGAAGGCTCGGTATAGTCATATACATCTGTCTCGCTCACAGTGATAGTGTAGGGCCATTGCTCGTCGTTCTTCTCGGTCTCATCCCAAGGCACACGGTTGTAAGTGTCGGGCGCACCCAAGATTACGAAATAAAGCTCGGAAGCGTTGGCAGGAACATCATAAGAAGCTGTCCCCTCCGCACCCTT
This sequence comes from uncultured Porphyromonadaceae bacterium, assembly GCA_947177145.1. Classification (GTDB taxonomy): domain Bacteria; phylum Bacteroidota; class Bacteroidia; order Bacteroidales; family Muribaculaceae; genus Lepagella. The sequence goes on along the minus strand of CAMWTL010000046.1, from coordinate 16,196 downwards.
CGACATAGCTGAATAGACAGGATTGCCGTCAACGATAGCAACGAAGCCGTAGCGGAAGTTGGAAGTTGTGTTGCTCTGAGAATTGTAATTCTTGGTAGCACCTACGATGCCGCCGTCGGCATTAACCACAGAACCCGGATCCTTGGGAGCAAGTGCGCTACCTGCAGCCAAAGCGTCTACCTTGACGCTCACCTTCTTGCCGGCTGAGGTCATAAGGCGGATTACGTTGAAGCCGGCAGTGCCGGGAGTTGAGCTGTAAGCTACCTGATACTTATTGTTGTCAACACGATAGAGAGCGGTAGAATAGTTACCCTTAACTTCCGGAGTGGCGTATTCCTTCACACCGGGAAGATCATAGTAAACCATATGGGCTGCATAGTCATACAATTCGTCGTATGTCTTCTGCATATCCGAATTATTGTAGATGCGGGTATAAGCCTCGATAGGATCCTCGGGGAAAGCTGACTCTCTCCAAATTCTTCCGTAAGCCTCCACACCGTGACGCGCTACCCAGTCATGCTGGAGCCAATAAGAGGCATAGCGCATATACTCATGGTAGAAGATACGGTGGCAGTTGGCAGTCCAGTTGGGTACATGGTAGCCGAACATCTCCTCCGGATAATCCACCATAGCCTGCCACTGTGCGCACTGTTCCCAATATGCGCAGCCTGTCACGCCGTCGGCATCGAAGCCGTAGCGGAAGCCGTGGCGCATATCGTCGGCAGCACCCTGAAGCACCTTGTCGCAATAAACCTGATACTGGAATGAGTGACCGATCTCATGAGCGATTGTCGAGCCTACAGGCTGGCAAGTAGAGGGATTCACCCAAAGGGCACCAATCTTATTGTCATAGCCTGAACCTGTGGCAAGCCATTCATCCTGATAAAGGAGATAAATCTGCATCTTATACTCGTCAAGATAAGATTTACCCTCACCTAAAGTTGCCAGACCAAGCTTGTTGACATTGGTGTCAAAGAAATGCTCTGCCTTCTCCAAGAGGTCGTCAATATCCACGCGGAGAGCGGCGGGGACTGTAGCGGCATTCGGGTCGTCACCGAATCCGGGTTCCCAGAACACAAAGAAGTGCTCCGATTGTTTGTAACGTGCGAATGAGAACTTGGCAGCTTTGGTCAGAATAGTCGCGCCATGCTCTGTGTTGGGGAAGAACTTGTCATAGTCGGGGATTGTCTCCGGATCGACATAAGGACTCTCACCCTCCTCTATATCCTTGAGCACACCACCGAACTCAGGCTGACGCACTGTGAACATCACCTTCTCCTCACCTGAAACGAGGTTGAAGATAGCGGCTCTTGCAGTTGCGCCCACATTCTGCGAAACAGACACCTTGACAGTGTTGGCACCCTTCTTACCTACTGACGGGGTGAAATAAACCCAGTCAACACCGTCTTCAAGCTCGATGTGCCATGCTCCCTTGGCAGTGAACTCTATATTCTTCGCATCCACCTCATAGCTGAACGGAAGCTCTTTCGATTCCTGCACACTCTCAAATCCCGTGGGATAGGAGTTGATGATTATCTCCTCCTTATCGCACGATGGCAGCCAGCAGCCTGTGAAGGCTACTGCTGTCATCATGACGAGTGATTTTACAAATCTGAAATTCATTTTATCGTTAGATTAGTTGATTCATTATTCCTCAACAGCCTCACCTTCAACAACCTTGACGTTGATGTTAAACATCACCACATTGTTGTTATACCAGAAGCCGATCTGTGAAGTGGCAGCCACGTTCACCACACCCGGGAAGGGACCAACGGCAAATGAAGAGTAATCTTCGGAGTCGGGACCCTCACCCCAGTATTCGATAAACCAGCCGGCGCCATCACCCCAAGAGCCGATGCTGCCGTTCTGCATATACCAGTAGCCGTTGTTGGCAGAGTAGCCTACAAATTCACCGTCAGCATCATAACCTACCACCTTGGCAAGGTCGAGAGATGCGCAACCAAGCTCACCGCAGATAGCAGCTGCATCAAACACTGCGGGAGTTGCCACATAACCCTCATTAGCTACGATTTCCATATCAATATCGTGAGTAGCTACGACAGTACCCTTGAGATCAACGGGAGTGAACACGAAATTGAGGGTGAAATACTGATAACGGCTGTGGTCGTTGGCAGGAGTGAAACCGAAGCGAATCGTGTACTCAGCATTATCGGGATTGGCAGGAGCACGACCGATTACGATTGTGGGACCATCCTCGTTATAAACCTCCATAAAGGCGGCATTTGCAGGATAGCTGCCGGTGCTCCACTGAGTAACCTCCATATTGTTGTCGAACCAAGCACCGCAACGAGTACCCGAAGTGCCACCGGCAATCCAGTTGTCATCCTTGTCGAGCACAAAGAATTCGAGATTACCCTCGTCACCAATACCCTCAGTAAATTCCTCCATTGTCATACCAAGGTTACCCATAATCTCTTTGGTATAAAGAGACAGATCCACCTCTCCTGCTTCCCAGTCAAGGGAAGGAACCTCCAAATAGAGATTAATAGGAGTGATTAAAGCATCATCCGAGCAACCTGCCTGGGTAACCTTAACTGTAGTCTTTTTTTCACCACAAGTCACCTCTATCTCACCTGTACGGGGAAGACGGTAGGGATTCGGGTCAAGAAGTAAATACGCACGGGACGCTCCGACACCACCTTTTGACGGATCTATAACAATCCAATCAACCTTTGACTCGGCTTTCCAATCGTCATTGGCCTCTATTTCTATCACACCCTCTTTCTCATTCCATTCTACATTCAGAGTTGTAAGAGCCACACTGAATTGTTCAGGAATCGGATCTATATAGATCTCATCCTTGTCACAAGCCGTAAAAGAGGAGGCTGCCAAGAAACACCCTATTCCGAGTAGCCATTTATTATATTTCGAAGTCGCTTTCATTTTTAGGTTGTTTACGCGGGTCATAAGCAGATACTCATGACCCGCTGATAAGAGGTTAATCAAAAGTTACTGCAATTACAAACTGTAGGAAAGCTGTGGGATCATCAACGGATACAAACTCAAATCTTACAGTTGCCTGAGTGCCCGCAGGAGTTGAAGAAGCTGAGTTACCCAAGTTATAAATACCACCACCTCCATACTCAAGGAACATCAGGTTTGCAGGATAGCCATCACCGTTCCAATACGTTATGTTCAGGTTCTCGTCAAGCCAGTAACCTAATGCACCGGAAGTATAATCCGGACGGTTGCCGTCGGCATCAACAACACGGTTGCCATCTGCATCATCAAGATATACGTCGATCTTATCACTCTCTAAAGCCTTAATGAGTTCATCCGCACTCATACCCATACTTAGACGGATAGATTCAGCAAAATTCTTCAGGTTGATAGAATAAGCCTCATAAGCGCCAGCAGGAATATTGACAGAAAGCACGACCTTACTGGGGTCAGTAACAGAAGACTGCACACTAAAACGTACATAGTCATCAAACGCGGAATTCTTTTTCTCAGCCAGACCAAAGTCAAGGTTGCATATTGTGCCTACCGGAGGAACTCCCACTGCCTGAATCTTAATCGCACGATTAACCTCATCAAGTGTAAGTGTAAATACTGCATCCTCAGCTGTTCCCAATCCGTTGGGAGCGTAATACCAACTATAATCGCCGGCATTGGCAGGAGTAAGATCCCATCTCTGGCGAGAGGTATTTATAGTAAAGAATCCCACTGTGCCGTTCCTCAATGCGACCATAGTCTCATCTACGGTCATATTGAGATGCTTATGGAATATCGAAGCGTAATCCTTAAGATAGATGTATTGGGGTTGATCTATCTTCGCCAATGGAAATTCCATATTTAAAGAGGTAGTAGCAGCCGGATTAGCACGCAGATAAGGAGCTTCTCCTTCAGCATACTCATGCTTACTTGTAGCATCAGAGGGATCGTCGCTATTGCAGCTAACCACTCCTATGCCCAATAGGGCGGCTATGGCATAAATATATAACTTTTTCATTTTTCAATTTCTTCAGATAAGTTAGTATCTACTTTGTTAGTCTGCATATCCGGGATTCTGAACAAGTTTCGGATTACCGTCTAAGGCAGGCTTGGGTATCGGGAACGGATCAAGATGGCGATCTGTTGGATCTGTTATACCATCCTTGCAGAACCATGACTTGCCATTCCATACATTGCAACCATTTGTCATCATAAAACGGATAAGATCCTGACGACGATGGCCCTCTGCCACAAATTCCCATGCAAGCTCATCAAGCAGACCTCCTAAAATGATATCGGCTCCACCTTCATGCGTGATTACCCAGTTGTCCGGCTGATCCATTTCTGCCTGATTCTCACGATGACCGTAGTCGTAACAGCTTCCTCCGCGCAACTGAGCCACCGTACGGATTGCCTTAGAGGGATTGGAATTGAAATTACGCTGACGCACCTGAGTGACAAGCTCGGCAGCCACTGCCTCACCCTCTCCGTTGTAGGAACCGTTGATACGAAGCAGACACTCAGCCTTCATAAGGAGCACGTCGGCATAGCGGAATATAACCTGATCATCACAACCTGAACCCTTGTCGCCACCCAAAATCTCATACTTCACAAGGCGTTCACCCTCCTGCTCGTAGCATCCGGGATTGTCAATTGAACGCATCTCGTGGGTATAGTTGAGCTGCACACCGTCGATATAGATAGGCTGACCATCCTTATCGAACTGAGGACCGCTAATCCAGCAGTCTTTGTATCTCTGATCATCTACATCGTATGTCTCGATAAACTGGGGAAGAGCACCGCCACCGGATGTAGCCCAACCGTTGAAGCCCCATGTGGCACGTCCGGCATTACACATCCAAAGATTGGCATAATAGTTACCGGTAGCATACTTCTCCTCATATGGAATACCGAAAATAATTTCGGGAGACGACATGATACTTTCACGGAAGTTATCCTTATAGTTAGGAGCAAGTGAATACTTACCTGTGTTGATAATTTTGTTGAGTTCGTCAATACAGAGCTTATAGTAAGTCTCCCCGTCGCCACCAAGCCAAGCATCATGATTAAGATACATCTTTGCAAGGAGCATATTGACTGTGGAATTATTTATGCGACCCAACTCACTCATTCCCTCGAAAGAACCCTCAATATCTTTAAGCTCTGATACGATAAAGTCAAACATTTCCTGTGGAGACACCTGCTCAGGAAGCCAGCCTGCCTCATGAATGCTTCCATCGTCAAGAGGAATATTTTTAAAGAGATCAAAGAGGAAGTAGTAATAAAGAGCCCTATAACCACGCAACTCTACTACCTGACTCGGAACTTCACAGATCTCCTCATCCTGAAGCAACACGTTGCAAGCGTTCACACCGGCAAATGCACGGTCCCATGCTGTCTCAAAGAAACCGATCTGACTATGAAATTCATGCTGATGGGTTGGCACGTAGAGGTCACCCCAACCGATACCGATGCGGTAGGGCACACACCATAGATCGGATGCCATATCAGCAAGGTCAGTGAAGCCAAACCAGCCCCACACGAAATCACGGAGCGAACTATATACCGGGTAGAACATGGCCTTACGTTCTGCCTCAGTGAAACCCTTGCCGTCATCGACAACCACAGAATATGCCGTTTCGTCAAGGTTGGTACAGCCGGTCGACATTCCGAGAGCAGCTGCACCGACAGCGGAAATTATGATTGATTTAATTGCTTTCATTGGTTTTTTGTATTAGAAAGTGGCTTGTAAACCAACTGTGAATGAACGGATGGTAGGATAATTATCTCTCCATTCTATACCTGAAGCTGTGGCATCGTAATTCTGTAGCTCAGGGTCAAGTCCTTTATATTTTGTGATTGTGAATAGGTTTTCTGCCGAGAAATATACTCTTACATTCTCAATCCATTTGTTCTTCTTGAAAGGCACTGTGTAGCCCAACGTAAGATTTGTCATCTTCAGGAAGTCGCCGTCTTCAAGATAATAGCTTACAAATGTCTGTTTCTGGTTGCCGGCAAGGGTACGATCGCCGTAAGGTGCCTTGAGCACTGACTGCAAACGATTGTAGTTTACTGAATTATTCTCGTAATAGGCACGTGCCTCATTAAGGATTTTAAAGCCGAACTGTCCTGTGAACTGCATCGAAAGGTCAAACCACTTATAATGGAAAGTATTGTTCCAACCAAGATAGAGTTTAGGAAGAGCATTTCCAAGATCCCACCTCCATTCTTCATCAGGAAGCATCGTATCCTTTAGCTCCACAACCTCACCTGTTTCAGGATGCTGTACCAGCCACAGACCATTCTCGCTAACACCAACCGATTTGATGCCATAGAAACGGTCGACCGCTTCTCCTACTACAAGATGTTGCGTTTCCTGAGAGATAGGCTCACCAAGAGCTGCTGTAAGTATTTCATTATCTGTCTGATAAAGATCATTGGACAGTGATATCAACTTATTCTGATTGTGTGACAAGGTTAAAGTAGTGTTCCATTCAAAATCTTTCGTTGTCACAGGGATACCCTTTAACATTAACTCTATACCCTGATTCTGCATCTTGCCCACATTTGCCAATGTTGACTTATATCTATTTGGGGGTACAGGCACATTATACATCCAAAGCATATCTTTAGTAGTCTTATGATAGTAGTCAATGCTACCTCCAAACCTACCGTTAAACATTTCCCAATCTATACCCACATTTATCTCACTGGAAGTCTCCCATTTCAAATCAGGGTTCGGATTGGAAGCGATTGTCATACCCTGCAACCATTTCCCGTCATTATAGAAGTATAGCGGATAACCCCACTCATCCTTTCCGTATAAATAGCGGGTAAGTGAATTGTATGAATCGGAGGGGATAACACCGGTAACACCATAACCGGCACGCAACTTGAAGACATTCCACCATTCCCCGACCGGAAGCTTACCCCAGAATTCCTCGTTCATGATATTCCATCCGGCAGACACGGAAGGGAAGTTACCCCATTTGTGATTCTTACCAAACTTTGATGAACCCTCACGGCGTATGGAGAGAAGAATGTTGTAACGATTATCAAAGCCATAGCTGACACGACCAAAGAAACCTATAAGCTTATTATCATTCTTATAACTGTTCATCGAAGCCTTGCCATTCTTAAGCTCCTCGCCTACGCTGAGATTATTCCATTTGAAGAAGTCATTGTTGAAATCGGCATTCCAGGCAGAGAAACCTTCATACATATTTTTCTCATAACTATAGCCTATAAGAGCGTCAAATCTATGCACGCCCGCAAAGGTGTTACGATAGTTAGAGGTAAGTTCCAAAAGATTAGACTGAGAGTAGTCGTAAACATGACCTGCATCTCCGGCTTTTCCGTCTGTACGGTGAGTCTGATAGTTTGAAGAATAGAAATAGGCATTATGATAGTTGGAACGGTTGGTAGAGACCAGAAGCTTTGTCTGCCATCCCTTGATCGGCTCAACAGTAAGGTCTCCATTCATACGGGTCCATTCCCCTTTATATTCACCGTCACGCTCCTCTATCAGACCTACAGGGTTATAATAGTAGGTAATACCGAAGTTTTCATATGGCAGCCCGTCATCGCCATAAATAGGTTCTGTAGGATTACGCATAATTGCCTGACGGTAAATCGCAGTACCTGCATTCAGACCATTATCTTTGTGAATACCTTTCACTAAGCCTAAATGTAATTTCAAAACATCGTTGAAGAACCAATGAGAAATATCAAAATTCATCTTCAGTTCCTCATTGAAGGTAGTAAGAATCACACCTTCTGCCTTTCTATAAGATACATTTCCGGCATAGCTTGTCTTGGAATTACCACCGCTTATCTGCAAGTCATGGTTATGTGTAAATGCAGTACGCGTCACAGCATCCAGCCAGTCAGTATCATAACCACGGTCGGAATAGTTTGTGAGACCCTGACGGATCTGTTCCGCAGTCATGAATTTATGCTTCTTCGCAAGATTTGACCACGAACCATAGCCGGCATAGGTAACAGTAGTATTGCTCTCACGTGATCCTGATTTAGTGGTGATAAGGATTACACCGTTAGCACCACGGGTACCATAAATAGCGGCTGCTGATGCATCTTTCAAAACATCTATTGAAGCAATATTTTCAGGTGCCACAGTACCCAGACTGCCTTCAACACCGTCTATAAGCACCAATGGAGTTGAACTACCATAAAGAGAGATCACACCACGCAGACGGATTGTTGACTCCGCATTCGGGTCGCCGGAACCTTTGGCAATTGTAAGACCGGCTACTTTACCTTTCACAAGTTCTGCAGCGTCACCGATAGAACCCTGTGTAAAGTCTTCAGCCTTAACAGAAGCCACAGCCGATGTAACGTCACCCTTCTTCTGTGTACCGTAACCAATCACCACAACGTCATCGAGAAGCTGTGAGTCGGAGGCAAGCACGACATTACCGAGATTGAGTTTTCCTCTTTCTACTTTGATGGTCTTAGATTGATAACCGATGTAGCTGATCTGCAACTCACTGCCTATGGGAGCGGCGAGTGAGAATTTACCGTCTATATCGGTGGCAGCACCTGTTGAGGTGCCTTTCACGAGCACTGTCGCGCCGATCAGAGGTTCACCCTCGGAATCGACTACGACACCGGTGACCGTACCGGTTTCTGCCTGAGGCGCTGCCAAAGGCAGAGGCTCCGCATAAGCAGCCGGGATGCCGATGGTGCATCCGAGGCATGCCAAAGCCGCTAATCTCAGCAAACTCTTGCTGAAAATCGGTGTAATTGTTCGCGGTTTCATAAGATGATAAGGTTGTTAATATTATGTTTATGGTTTAGTTTTCAGGATACTTTCCACTCGATTACGCCGCCGCTCTTGCCGTCGCGCAGCTTGGCTGATACCTTGAGGTCGGTAGTGGTGACAGGCTCAAACTCAACGTGGTTGTATTTATCTCTCTCCACACCGTATTCACCCTTTGCCTTCACGGGTGCCCAGCGGTTGTCGGCGGTGCGGTAATAGAGTTCCCAACTCTCAGGCACTTCATAATCACCGTCATAGTGGTCGAATGCAAGCCAATAGATATCGACGTTGCTCACCTCCTTAGGCTCGTTGAAGCGGTAGCATACGTTTTCGGTAGTGCCCTGACGGAGCCACCAGTAATGGTAAGGCTTGGATGTGTCGGCGCTCGACTTAGGCTCCCAGCGGTCGTTGTAGCCCCAGCCCCAGTTGAGGTTGGAGGTGGCTGCCGGGCGGTCGGCGGTCTGCTGAGTGGGTTCGCTATACATCATCGCTGCGCTTGCGAGGGTAGGCTCAGGCTTAGCCACTGCATAGTCTTTGCTTTCGGGAATCCACACTGCCATCTGGTCGGCACCACGGTTGTTCCATGTGCAATAAGGTATCGCCATAAGCTCGGCATCAACTTCGCTGCCGTCAGGAAGCACCTGCTTGCCGGTGGCTTTAAGGGTCATAACACCGTTGAGGAGATTGCCGTCATAGTTCTCAGCAAACTGCACGCCGTCGGGGAGATACTTGTCAAACACAAGGCTGTCTTTCTGGTCCTGACCCTCAAGGCAGAACATCACGGGACCGCGCTGGATAGCGAGTTTGCCCTTGTCGTCAGCCACATTGTCGTTGGCTTTCACGCGCTTAACGTCCATCGGGAGAGTAAGCTCCACCTTGTCGCCCTTCTTCCACTGACGCTTCACAGTAGCATAGCCCTGGCCGCTCATCACGTCAGCCTTCTTGCCGTTTACCTTCACCTCATATTTGGCAGAGGGTTTGGAGGTGTAGCTGTAGAGGTCGGTAGGCACGGGGGCATCCTCAGCCCAGCCGGGTATGCGTATACGGAGCGCAAACTCACCCTCCTTCTCCGGATCAACAGTAAGGGTAACGTGGCCGTTCCAGGGATAATCGGTGGTCTGGGCAAGTTTCACCTTGTTGTTTTCGGTGTCGATGTCGGCGGTGCTCTGTATATAGAGGTTTACGAGCACGTCGTCACCCTGGGTGGCATACATATACTGGGGTACACTGGCAATGAAGCGGGTTACGTTGCCCGGGCAGCAAGCGCAGCCGAACCATCTCTCGCGCTCATGCTGACCCATACTCTCCAAAGGATTGTCGTAGAAGAACTTGTCACCTGAAAGGGATACGCCTGAGGGGACACCGTTGTAGAGGGCACGCTCATAGACATCGGCATACTTGGCATCGCCTGTGGCAAGGAACATACGGTAGTTCCAGTAGACGTTGGCGATGGCTGCGCAGGTCTCGCAGTAGGCTGTGTGGTTGTTAAGCTCGTAGTTGGGACCGAAACCCTCACCCTGGGCGCGGCTACCGATGCCGCCGGTGATGTAGAGTTTCTTGGATGCCATGTTGTCCCATATGCGGGTGATGGCGTCGAAATATGCGCTGTCGTTGGCAAGGGCAGCATAGTCAGCCACACCTGAGTAGAGATAGCCGGCACGCACTGCGTGGCCTACAATCTCATCCTGGTCGAGGATAGGCATATGGTCTTGTGAATAGGGGCTGGGGCGGCGACCGTTGGTGAGTCTGCCGGTCTCCTCCACAAAGTATTTAGCCTGGTCGAGATATTTCTGGTCGCCTGTCACCTTATACAGCTTGGCAAGAGCCATCTCGATGATGGGGTGACCGGAGGGGTATGTGATCTGACCCTCTCCGTAGCCGAAGGTCTTGCATACGAGGTCGGCGTTCTTGATTGCCACGTCGAGGAGGGAGCGTTTGCCGGTGGCGAGATAGTGAGCCACGGCAGCCTCATAGAGGTGTCCGCTGTTGTAAAGCTCGTGGCTGTTGATCTTTTCCCAGCGATGGCTTCCCCACCAGCCGGAAAGTCGTTCGCACTTATTAGTCACGCACGTGGTGAGGTAGCCGTCGGGTTCCTGGGCGGCGGCGATGATGTTGATCACGCTGTCGAGATATGCGTCGAGTTTGGGGTCATACTCCACAGCCAAGGAGTAGGAAGCCCCCTCTATTACCTTATAGGGGTCGGTATCATCGAATGAGAAGTCGCCACGGTGCTGACCTTTCTTGAGGCCGCCGGCTATGGCGAAGTTGTCGAAGCGTCCGTTCTTCTCACATTCGTTGAATGCGGAAGGTATCGACACTTTGCGGTTGGTGTCGATACGCGGAGCCCAGAAATTGTCGTCGATATGAACCTGGGTGAAGGCTACCTCCTTCACCGGAGCATCGGGTGCCTCGTAAGCCTCGGCGCCGGTGCAGGCTGCAAGCCCTGTGAGGGCGCCGCAGCACGTCAGCATTAATGTCGGGAAGTTGAGTTTCATGTCTGTTGGGGTCAACGTTTGAAGTTATGTTTCGTTTGTTTGATGTTTTATGGCGCAAAGTTAACATTCCTTAATGATTTTCCAACGCTACAAACGTCCAATAATAGGTAAAAATCGTCTAAAATATCGTCCAAACCCTCGGTTTAGACGATATTTGTATAAGTTTGTACGCTTTTTGCCTCGCGCTTCCAACTCTTTGTTATATCTTTGCAGTGTGAACGATTTTTAACACTTTCACAAACCGTATAGACCCATGAAAACTTTTCAGACAATCCTTACAATCGCCTCTCTCGCCATCGTCGCGACCCCGGCATCACTCTCTGCCCGCAGCGTGAGCGCCACCTCACCCGACGGGCAAATCGTAGTAGACATCACCGACAACAACGGCGTTTCATTCTCCCTTTCGCACGGCGGGAAGGAGCTTCTGCGCCCCTCCCTGATCGCCCTCGACGTGCAGGGCGTCCCCTCTCAGGCGAAGATAAAGAACTCTTCGCTGAAGAGGAATGTGAAGGAGACAATCAAGGCTCCCTTCCATCACACTCCCGTTATAAATGCCGAATGGAACGACCTTACGGTTCGTCTCTCCAACGGGGAGAATCTCACTTTCCGCATCTTCAACGACGGCGTGGCTTACCGCTTCTCTACCGACTCCAAGAAACCTCAGACCGTGGCTTCGGAGACTGCCGAGTATGCACTCGCCGGCGACCCCACATTATATATAGCACACTCCACCAACCCTGACAATCCGATGGCGATGGCGTTTCAGAATTTCTATTCCGTCACCCCCGCTTCGTCAGCCTCTCCCCTACTCGCCTTCCTCCCCGTGGTGGCTGACTATGGCAACGGCTTGAAGCTTTCGCTTATGGAGAGCGACGTGGAGGCTTATCCGGGTATGTTTGTAACAGCAGATTCCGTATCAAACACCCTCTCGGCACGTTTCGCAGCCTATCCTGCCAAGACCGACTATTACCCCTGGCGCAAGCAGGAGTATGTGACGGAGCGTGAGAATTTCATTGCCAAGACTCCCGGAAAGATGAATTTCCCCTGGAGAATACTCGCCGTGACCACCGACGACCGCCAGATGCCCGTGAATAACCTTGTCTACACACTTGCCTCACCCTCGCGTGTGGCTGACACTTCGTGGATTAAACCGGGTCAGTCGGCTTGGGAATGGTGGAACGACTGGGGTTTGCGCAATGTCCCCTTCAAGGCCGGCATCAACAACGACACGTATAAGTATTTCATCGACTTCGCAGCCAACAACGACATAGAGTATGTGGTGCTCGACGAGGGCTGGTATGACCCCAAGAGCGGCGATATGCTCACAACCATTCCGGAGATCGACCTCCCGATGCTCATAGACTATGCAAACAAAAAGGGCGTTGGGCTTTGGCTATGGACAGTGTTCAATGTGCTCGATTCGCAGCTCGAAGAGGCTTGCAAGAAGTATAGCGATATGGGCATCAAGGGCTTCAAGGTTGACTTCCTCGACCGCAACGACCAGACGGCAGCCGAGATGACCTACCGTATAGCCGATGCCACCGCCAAGAATAACCTTATGCTCGACCTCCACGGTTTCTATCCCCCCACGGGTCTTAACCGCACCTATCCGAATATCGTGAACTTCGAGAGCGTCTTCGGCATGGAGGAGATGAAATGGAGCGATCCTTCTGTGGATATGCCTGAGTATGACGTGACTTTCCCCTTTATACGTATGATGACGGGACCCGTTGACTTCACTCCCGGCGCTATGCTCAACGCTTCGAAGGCTGACTGGAAGGCTATCTATTCCTCTCCGATGAGCCAGGGCACACGCTGCCACCAGATAGCCAATTATATCGTGCAGGACTCACCTTTCACTATGCTTGCCGACGCTCCCTCAAATTATATTGACAATCAGGAGTGTACCGACTTCATCACCGCGATTCCGACCGTATTTGAGTCTACCCGTATCCTCGACGGTAAGATGGGCGAGTATATTGTGACTCTCCGCGAGACACCGGATGCCTGGTATGTAGCCGGTCAGACCGACTGGAATCCGCGCGATTATACCCTCGACTTCTCCTTCCTCGGTGATGCTGCGGCTTCTGCGCCGGGTCGCTCGTATGCCGTGACGCTCTTCCGCGACGGCGAGAATGCCGAGAAGCAAGGACGCGACTATGCCATAGATAACTTCAATGCCAATGCCTCAACCACTAAGACTATTCACCTCGCCCCCGGTGGCGGTTTCGCACTCAAAATTGCTAAGTAGTTTATGAAAATTCTGAAATCAATGCTTCTTCTTTCGGCTGCAGCCCTCTCCTTTCCGGGAGGGGCTGCGGTGAAGGGGGCGCAATATAACTCTCCGGGGGCATTCAACCCGATGATTCCAGGCTATTTCGCTGACCCGACTATCAAGAAGTTTGGCGACACCTATTATGTCTATGCCACTACCGACGGAAGCGGTGCCGGGTTCGGTCCCGCACAGCTTTGGCAGAGCAAGGATCTTGTGAACTGGACCCTCATGCCGATGAACTGGCCCGATTCGCATTGGATCTGGGCTCCCGACGTAATCCACAACACCAACGACGGGAAGTATTACTACGTCTATTGCCAGCCGTGTCAGATACACGTGGGTGTGAGCGAGACGCCTCGCGGCCCTTGGCAGAACATCCTCGGCGAGAGTGAGGCGGTGCTTGTGCCCGACCGTTTCGTGACTAATGCCATAACCCTTGACGGTCAAACGTTTGTTGACGATGACGGCTCTATCTATATGTATTGGGGAACGTGGGGCATCTACGACGGCTTCGGTTGCGGTGCCGGTAAACTTACCCCCGATATGAAGAGCTTCACCGAGACCCGCCTTATCCCCAACACTGAGGTGACAGATTTCTTCGAGGCTCCTTTCGTGCTAAAGAAGGATGGGAAATACTATTTTATGTATTCATCCGATTCTTGCCACGACCATACCTACCGCGTGCAGTATGCCACAGCCGACAATCCGCTCGGTCCCTACACCTATCAGGGTTGCATACTTGAAACCAACGATGACGGCACGATACACGGTCCCGGTCACCATAGTGTTCTCCAAGACGGTGACGATTACTACATAGTCTATCACCGTCACGATAATCCCCACTCCAACAGAGGTTTCCACCGTCAGGTAAGCATCGACAAGATGGAATTTACCAAGGATGGCAAAATCCTCCCCGTGAAACCCACGCACGACGGCATCGGGTATCTCGGCACACCCACCGTATCGAAGAATAACCTCGCTTTCGGCAAGAAGGTGACAGCCTCTTCGAGTTACGACGACAATTTCAAGCCGGAATATGCCGTAGACGATAATAACGGCACCCTTTGGCGTCCTGCCGGAATGGGTCAGGAATGGATTGAGATTGACCTCGGCAAGAATGAGAAGATACGCACTATCCTGACACAGTGGGAGTATGGCACGCAGTTCTATCAGTATCTTATCGAAACATCGCTTGACGGCAAGAACTGGGAAGTCTTCTCCGACAAGCGCAGCAACCGACTCGCCGGCTCACCGATGGTGGACTTCGGCGATAAGGAGGCACGCTACGTGCGCATCACCTCCACCGGTGGTGAGAAAGCCGGATTTAACGGTGCGCTCTGGAATGTGAAGGTGTTTGACACGGTTGAGTCAGGGGGCCCGCAACAGTGGCTCGGACTTACCGGCAGCGACTGGAACGGTCGCGAATGGGTAAACAACCAGGGTCAGCTCGGCGGCAGCTTTATGCTTACCAAGGGATTCGCCGCTCCTAAACGTATCGACGGCAGGGAGGCACTCGTGCTCAACCCCGGCTCGGAGTTGGTGCTTGAATCAGCTGTAATCGACCCTTCAATGCCACATACCGCCTCCGCTCTCAGCTATAAGGATGGGAAATGGCAACCCATAAGCCTCGACGGCACATTGGGTAAAGGGAAGGTCACACTCGCCGCTCCTGCCAATGAACCGCTCATCCTCGCCGACGTGCGCCTCTACAACTGGCAACTTACCGACGCTGAGAAGAAGTTTGACGCTACCAACCCCATAGTACGCAACGCTGTGGCAGACCGTGAGAGCAAGGGTGTACTCGTAGAGATCAACGCCAACGGTTTCAATGTGGGCGACACCGTAGGCTACATTCCTAACCTCGGTGTAATCGACGGCTACTTCGAAGCCCTCACCGTACCTGTAAACCCATCCGCCCCCGATAGCAATTCTTCCGGCTCAGACGGCAATTCCACCAACCTTGGTAGTAAATATCCCGGTATGAAAGTTTCTATGCCCTCTATTGTAGAAGAGGTAAAGGGCAAAAAAGCGTTCCGTTTCGACGGCACAAACTTCTACCGCTCCTCCTTCCCCCTCCCCACAACCCTCCGCGACAATGCCCCCTATACACTTGAAGCCGTAATCCTCAACCCGGAGATGGACCTCAACGAATGTTACGCCGACTTCACCACCACCCACGACGAGATGGAAAAGATAATGGGCGTAAACGGCACAGAACCACGTTGCGGCATAATGAACCACTACGGCTGGTATGAGGACGTAGGCTGGAACGATGCCCACCTCCGCGAAACCGTCGCCTCCAACCCAGCCCTCGCCTCCCTCTCCAAAGGAGCCAAAGGGACAGACAAGGCAAAAGCCGATAAAAGCAAGAGTAGCAAAGGTAAGAACGGTAAAGGTAAGGACTCTGCTAAGGAAGCCAAAGCCGCTGCAAAAGGAGCAAAAGCGGATGCCAAGGGTACTAACACTGCTGCAAAAGGAGCCAAAGGCAAGGACAAGAACGGCAAGCGTAGAGATTTGGCACGACCCTTTGACCCGTCAGACATAGATTTACTCACTACCGGTGCCGAAGCAGCCTACAACACAAGGCTGACAAAGCGACCCGATCCGAAAGAAGTAGCCGACATCGCAAAGCAATATGAAGGTGAATGGCAACACATCTACGTATGCTTCGACGGACGCATCGAGAAAGTCT
>CAMWTL010000045.1 GCA_947177145.1 uncultured Porphyromonadaceae bacterium | reverse complement strand
TTAAGGTATATTATGATATTCAGAAGCCGAGGGTTGTATAGTCTTGGCTGAGACGGAGCATTTGGTCAACGTAGTTCTCACCGTATTTCAGTTTTACGTCGGTTATGTTGCCGTCATTGTCATAGATGAGTTCATACTGCGGATTGATGAAACCACGGTAGGGAGGTATGTCCAGTTTGGAATATCGGTCGAGCACTTCCTTGTGGAGCTTCGGGTCAACCTTTACGGCATATTTCTGAATCAGCTCATTTCCGGCTTTGTAGTCACCCTCGCTCTTTATGCGCTGCACTTCGGAGAGCAGCTGACCGATAAGATCACGCATCTTACGATAGTCGTTGATTTTGACATAGGTCTTGTTATTCTTCTTAACCAATTCCACGACCTTATCTTTCTTACCCTTCTCAAGAATCCAGGCAGCGATCAGTTGACGGTTGCGCATATGCGCCTCCTCAACATCCTTGCCCGGTTCGATACGGTTGAGCTGAGTCATAAGTCCGTTGAGCATATACTTATAATACTCCGCCTGATAAGCATCCGGATTGTCGAGAATGCCGAGTTCGAGAAGTTTGGGGTCGGCGAGATAGTAAAGCGCAAAGAGGTCGGCACGCGCCTCCTCGAGAGCGGAACCGTTCTCTTTCAAGGCATCCGGGTCAACTCCGGGCATAAGTTGGCCGGAGGCGTGGCCAAGGCACTCGTGGAGATCGGTGTGGAGCATATCAGTGATGTAGAGGTAATCTTCCAGCATCTTACGGGTAGGGGCATCAATCACAAATTCCTCATTGAAGCCGTTGCCGTGAGAAGCCATATCATATGCCTCAGTGATGTTTTCAATAGTAACAGACTTGGAGCCGTGAGCTGCACGAATCCAGTTGGCATTAGGGAGATTTATACCGATAGCTGTGCTGGGGAAAGCGTCGCCGGCAAGCATTGCGGCATTGATAACCTTTGCTGATACACCTTTCACGTTTGGCTTACGGAACTTAGGATTGATAGGAGAGTGGTCTTCAAACCACTGTGCATTATTGGAGATGGTTTCCGTGCGAGATGATGCTTCCTTATTCTTGAAGTTGACGTAAGATTCCCAAGATCCGGTCATACCAAGCGGATCTCCGTAGCTCTCAATGAAACCGTTGACGAAATCAACATCAGAGGCGGTGTCTTCAGCCCAAAGAATCGAATACTCATCGAAGAGACGGAGATCGCCTGTGATATAATAATCTATCAGTTTAGTGATGTAGGCTTTCTGTGCGTCATTCTCAGCAACGCTCTTTGCCATATCGAGCCAATAGATAATCTTGGCAATGGCAGGACCGTACAGACCGTTAAGATGATAATGCTCCTCTTTAATCTTGCCATTCTCCTTCACGACCTTAGCATTAAGACCGTAGGAAATAGGTTCGGGATCATTAGGATCTTTCAACTTTGCATAATATTCCTCAACCTCTGTCTGGGTCACTCCTTCTCCATAAAGATTGGAAGCTGAATTTGCCACCACGTCGATTGTGCCGTCCTGATTTACACGTTTGGGCATAACTGTGGGGTCGAAAATCACCGGTGTGAGCACTGTCAGCATCTCAGCCTTTGATTGACCGGGGAGCAAGGGAAGCATCGAATCAGGAAGAGCGTTGACCTGTTCTGTGAAGAAGGTTTCGGAGAAAGCGGGTGTGAACTTGTCGGTAGAGTAGTGGTGATGGATACCGTTGCCGAACCATACCTGTTTCAGATAAGTTTCGAAGGCTTTATAGTCGGGTGAATTTTTATCGCCCTTGTAATTCTTATAAATATTTTCAAGAAGTTTGCGAATTTGGAGGTTGTATTTACCGTTCTGATCCCAGATGATGTCTCGTCCTGCCTGAGCAGCCTGGCTCAGATAGTAAATCATCTTCTTTTGGTTGAGGGTGAGTCGGTCGAACTCCGGCACTTCATAACGGAGTACCTCAATGTCGGCGAAGCGGTCAACATGATAGTCGAAGTTCTTGTCGACCACCGCATTTGCCTGAAAAGCGAGCATGGAAGCGAAAATTAAAGTTGAAATCTTGGTTTTCATTATTTTTAGGAATTTGTATTCAGTTTGAAAGAGGGAAGAGAGGTGATCCCTGAATCGCCTCTCTATCCTATTCTACATAGAGGACGAGACCCTTGAGATATTCACCTTCCGGATGCGAGATGTCTACGGGATGATCGGCAGGCTGGGTGAGCTGATGAAGGATTCTTACTTTACGCCCCGACTGCGAGGCGGCGGTGAATACAGCCAGACGGAACATCTCGCGTGTCACTACCTGTGAGCAGGAGAATGTAAATAAGATACCTCCCGATTTAATCTTTTCAAAAGCCTTGGCATTTAGTTTGCGGTAGCCGATAAGCCCATTTTTAAGAGCTGATCGGTGTTTTGCAAACGCGGGTGGATCGAGTATGATGAGATCATATTTGTCTTTCTCCATCTCGGCAAGGAATTTGAAAGCATCCACGGCGTGGGTCTTATGACGCGGATTACCGGGGAAATTCAGCTCTATGTTGGCATCCGTCAAAGCGGCTGCCTTAGCCGAGGAGTCAACAGAATCGACTTGGGCAGCTCCTCCACGCATCGCGTAGACTGAGAAGCCACCTGTGTAACAGAACATATTGAGGACATTGCGACCGTGAGCGAATTTTTCAAGCAAAGCACGGTTTTCACGCTGATCTACGAAGAAGCCTGTCTTTTGGCCTTTCAGCCAGTCGATATTAAATTTCAAACCGTTCTCAATAGCAATATTTCCGTCAAACTTCCCGATAAGGTAATCATTCTGGGGGTCAAGACGTGCCTTATAGGGAAGGGTAGTTTCACTCTTATAGTAGACATTGCGGATACGTGCTTCCGGAATCTCAGTGAGTGCCCGAGCTATCCTCATACGCTCGTAGTGCATACCGGGTGAATGTGCCTGGAGCACTGCCGTGTCGCCGTAGATGTCGATGACAAGTCCCGGAAGGAAGTCGCCCTCACCGTGTACAAGACGATAACAATTATTATCCGGGCGTATGAGTCCGAGTGCCTGGCGAAGACGGAAAGCCGCGTCAAGACGCTGACGGAAGAAATCTTCCGGAAGGTCCTTATCGCCAAACTGGAGAAGTCGCACGGCAATGCTGCCAATCTGGAAATGGCCTATACCGAGTGTACGACCGTCGGCACTGAGCACTTTTACAAGTTCTCCCTCCTCAAGATCGTTAGGCAAAGTGGCAATCGCGCCGGAGAACACCCAAGGATGGTGGCGCAAGATAGATTCCTCTTTCTTTGGTTTGAGCTTTATGGTTTTCATGAAAATTGTAGTAGACTGTTGTGGGTTAAAGTATTTATTTGAAGAGGCGGATTATGTCCATTCCGTTGGCATAGAGCAACAGGAATATCAAGAGACCCATACCTATCATCTGAGCATATTCCATAAATTTCTCTGATGGTTTTCTTCGGGTTATTACCTCATAGAGAAGAAACATCACATGGCCTCCGTCAAGTGCCGGAATAGGGAGAATGTTCATAAAAGCGAGTGCCACTGAGAGGAAAGCGGCTATGTTCCAGAAAGCGATCCAATCCCATTTTTCGGGGAAGATTGCACCGATTGAGCCGAAACCACCCACACTCTTGGCACCCTCTTTGGTGAACACCAGCTTCATTGATTGGGCGTAGGAAGTAAGTCGGTCAGTGCCGAGCTGGATACCACGCGGAATAGACTGGAAGAGGTTATATTTCTTCTCCTCTGCCTTGAAGAAAGCCGAAGGGTCGATTTCAAGTCCCACACCCATTTTACTGCCGTCTGACAATTTTACCGGTACAACCAAAGTATCATTAGCTGCCGAGTTATTACGCAAGATAGTAAGGTTTACCGTCTCCGAAGCGTGTCCTGCCAAAGTGGGTAGAAACACGTCGAGAGAGGGAGTCTTGACTGAATCAATGGCAAGCACCACGTCACCCGCTTTGATGCCGGCTTTATCCGCACCTTCACCGGGCATAACCTGTGTAATCTTTGCCGGGATACGGTAAGTCATGAAGTTGATGGTGGCGGTATCGCTCTTTGCCTCCTTATCAAGACGGAAAATGAAATCTTCCGGAATGGCGATGGAAACGGTGTCTGTGCCGTTGCGGAGCACCTTCACCTCTTTTGACTGGATTATCTCCATACGTCCCTCTACCGGACTGATAAGCTCCTTGCCATCAGCTATGAGAGGTATATCACCATCTTGGAATCCAATCTTCTTCGCCTCGCCTGAATAAGCCATACCTAATTTAGCCTCCTTGAAGGTTACGAACTTTTCTCCGGTGGCGTAGACGATACCGGCATAGATAAGTATGGCGAGGAGGAAGTTGAAGAGCACTCCGGCTATCATAATAAGGAGACGCTGCCAAGCCGGTTTCGAGCGGAACTCCCATTCCTTAGGGGGAAGTTTCATCTGCTCGGTGTCCATACTCTCGTCGATCATACCGGCTATCTTGCAATAGCCTCCGAGGGGTAGCCAACCGATACCGTACTCCGTATCGCCCCAGAAAGATTTTTTCTTAGGTTTATCCTCCTTTGAATCCTCCGGTTTTACGGTTTCAGAAGTTGTGGTGGAGTCAGGGGAGAGGTTTTTCTGCTTTCCGAGGCCACCTACATATTTCTTGGGTTTCCATTTGAAAAGCTCAATCCAGGGATCGAAGAATATGTAGAACTTCTCAACCTTCACACCGAAGATACGTGCAAAGAGGAAATGACCGAATTCGTGAATAATCACAAGGATGGCAAATGCCAGTATCAGCTGGGCTGCCTTAATAAGAAACGTTTCCATATATTGCGGTGTAGCCGCTTAATTAATATTTAAAGATTTATACAAATGTGTCGCTGTCCCGGGAGATAGCGTACTTATTTATTTACCGTGAAGTGTTTTTCGCCAGCCATTCGTCGGCTATTTTCAGAGCCTCCTTATTAGTAGCTACGAGAGTGGCGAGATTCGGCGAAGATATATAAGGTGTCTTCTCCATCGTGTAATGCACAAGACGTGCCATATCGGTGAATTTAATTCTGCCGTTGAGGAACGCAGCCACCGCTTTCTCATTGGCAGCATTAAGGATACAGGGCATATTACCCCCTTTGCTGATTGCTTCGAAAGCATAGCCGAGAAGCGGGAACTTCTTATAATCAGGTGCCTCAAAAGTAAGGTTGGCATACTGCGACAGGGCAAGTGTCTGGTGGTGTGAGGGGAGACGTTCGGGATAGCCGAGAGCATAGCGGATGGGCAAGTGCATATCCGGCACACCGAGCTGCGCCTTTATGGAGCCGTCGATAAATTCCACCATAGAATGGACGATGCTCTGCGGATGTACTACAATCTCGATATTCTCAGGCGGACAACCGAAGAGCCATCTTGCCTCAATCATCTCAAACCCTTTATTCATCATTGATGCGGAGTCGATTGTAACCTTTGCACCCATACTCCAATTCGGATGGTTAAGTGCATCCTTCACCGTCACATTCTCAAGCTCTTCCGCTTTAAGGCGACGGAACGGACCACCACTGGCAGTGAGCAGGATTTTACGTGCCTGTGATGTTTTTTCTCCCACAAGGCATTGGAAAATGGCGGAGTGCTCACTGTCAACGGGTATAATTTCGGATTTTGACTCGCGCAGCATACTCGTGATTAATTCTCCTGCCACTACCAAAGTCTCCTTATTGGCAAGGGCTATTGTCTTTCCTGCCTTTATTGCAGCAATAGTAGGCATCAGACCGCTGTAGCCCACCATAGCCGTGACAACAACGTCGACTTCGGGAAGCGTAACAACTTCATCAATTGCCTCAGCTCCCAATTTTACTTTTATGGGAAGGTCAGCCAAAGCTTCTTTCAAAGGAGCGTAACAAGTTTCGTCGGTAATCACCACTACCAGCGGCATAAACTTACGTGCCTGTTGCGCGAGGAGTTGCCAATTTTTACGCGCCGTAAGCACTGTGGCGCGAAACTTATGCGGATATTCCGCAATGATATCAAGGGTCTGCGTGCCGATGCTCCCGGTGCTTCCGAGGATGGCTATATTTCTTATTTCTGTATCCACAATATGTAAAGAGATAATAATATTAATTCACATGATCGTAATTCGTATTTACCGGTGTTCCTCTCCCATATCCTTCACATAGATTTTTGGACGATATGAATCGGAATTGCCGTCGCCTATATATTCGTAAGGAATCAGAGGATTCCCGTTATGCCACATCTCAAGGTTTATAATTTCGCCGTTACGGGCATTGCCACGGTTGGACAGGGCAATGATCTGGCCGCCGGTCACGATGTCGCCCGGCTCCACCAACACAGAACCGAGACGGCTAAGGCGGCTAAGGAAACCTTTAGGATGCTGAATTATCACGACTGTACCACCATCTTTGAGCGACTGGCTGACGGCAATGACTGTGCCGTCTGCAATTGCTGAAACGGTGGACTTGGCAGCGAGAATGATCTCAGCTTTCTTTTCTGATTTTGAAGACTGTGAGACCACCGATTCCGCATTTACGGGCGAGAACATCATGCTCTCGGCAGCTAAGGGAGCCACAACGGAGACATTATACTTTTCACGCTCTCTCATCATTGCAGCAAACTTTGCCTCTTCGCGAGACGTGGGCAGGAGTGAATCGGCTGACATTCTTGATGACCGTGCAGGGGCTGCAATAGTATCTTTCTTGCGTAGGGTCGGGTTAAGTACGAATTGAAGGTTTTCGATAAATGCTGCGTTGGCTTCATATGCCATTCTGATGGAATCGAGCCTCATAAGCTGCATTTCAGTGGCGGATCGTTCGCTCTCCTTCAGATAACCGGGAAGCAGTCTGCGAGCCGGGGTGAGGAATACCACAAAGGCACCAATCACCATAATAATTATAAGCACAACACTACTCCCCACCAGCCATTTCGGGCCGGAGGCTGAGACAGAGGCAATATTTTCAAGCCGCCCTTCGTCTTCAAATATAAGCCGATAGCGTGAGCGCGTCTTCATCAATGTTGTGTAAGAGCGAGAGAGACAGAGATGTTTTGTCAATTTTATGCGAAATTAATGAAAAAAGTAGAAATAACAAAATTAATTGATATTCAAACGATTGTTTAAGCTGATTAAGAGGTTTGGGGAGGAGGTTGAAAATTTTTTAATTTTATGGACAGGGAAAGGGGTGGGCATGTGAACTATATAGAGAAGTAAACGTTTATATGATAAGAGGGTAGGAAAAGAAATAATGACAACTCCACCAATATATAGCTCTGCGTTGCTCAACCAATAAATATGCCCTTATTAAGGCATAGAAATTAAGAAGACTTACAGCGTAAATAAGTAATTTAGTAGGACAACAAATCAAGACAATCAATCCTAATCCTGATTTTAAATTGAGGGAGGCCACTTAGAAGGGTGGTCTCTCTATTTTTATGTTATTAAACATATAAATTTTTTTGGTGGTAATTGAAATTGATTGTACTTTTGCAACGTAAACGATATGAGAATCCGATAAAATAGAAGTCGCCGCTTTCATATTGTTTAACCATAATATATTTTGCTTACAAAAGTAAAGCAAGAGTTAAAATCTAACCAAAAATCTAAAAAAGAAAAATCGACATGAACATCTCTGAGATTATGGCAGGCCTTGAGGCTAAGCACCCGGGAGAGAAAGAATATCTTCAGGCAGTGAAAGAAGTGCTTCTCTCGGTAGAAGATGTCTACAATCAGCATCCGGAGTTTGAGAAGGCAAAAATCATCGAGCGTATGGTAGAGCCTGACCGTATTTTCACATTCCGTGTGACATGGGTAGACGATAAGGGAGAAGTTCAAAACAATATAGGCTACAGAGTGCAGTTTAACAATGCCATTGGTCCTTACAAAGGCGGTATCCGTTTCCACGCCTCTGTGAATCTTTCAATCTTGAAATTCCTCGGTTTTGAGCAGACTTTCAAAAATGCGTTGACCACACTTCCTATGGGTGGTGCTAAGGGTGGCTCAGACTTTAGCCCCCGTGGCAAGAGCGACGCTGAGATCATGCGTTTCTGCCAGGCTTTCATTCTTGAGCTATGGCGCAACCTTGGTCCGGATCGCGACGTGCCTGCAGGCGATATAGGTGTCGGTGGCCGTGAGGTAGGTTATATGTACGGTATGTATAAGAAGCTTGCCCGTGAGAACACCGGTACATTCACCGGCAAGGGTCTCAGCTTCGGTGGTTCAAGAATCCGTCCGGAGGCTACCGGTTATGGTGCTCTCTACTTTGTGCAGGATGTGCTCAAGGAAATGGGACAGGACATTAAGGGTAAGACCATCGGTATTTCAGGTTTCGGCAACGTTGCCTGGGGTGCGGCTAAGAAGGCTACCGAGTTAGGTGCTAAGGTCATCACACTCTCCGGTCCTGACGGTTATATTCTTGATCCCGCCGGTCTCGATGATGAGAAGATAGAATATATGCTTGAGCTTCGTGCTACAGGTAATGATATAGTGGCACCTTATGCCGAGCAATTCCCCGGCTCGACTTTCTTCCCCGGCAAGAAGCCTTGGGAGCAGAAGATGGATATCGCCCTTCCTTGCGCTACCCAGAACGAGCTTAACGGTGAGGATGCAAAGCAGCTTATCGCTAACAACGTGATGCTGTGTGCTGAGGTCAGCAATATGGGCTGTACTCCGGAAGCCATCGACGAGTTCATCGCAAACCGCACCATCTATTGCCCCGGTAAGGCAGTGAATGCGGGTGGTGTTGCCACCAGTGGTTTGGAGATGACTCAGGATGCCGAGCATCTTCAGTGGAGTGCGGCTGAGGTTGATAAGAAACTCCATGAGATTATGACGTCAATCCACGAGGCATGTGTGGAGTATGGCAAACAGCCCGATGGCTATATCAACTATATGAAGGGTGCTAATATAGCCGGTTTCATGAAAGTGGCCGATGCTATGATGGGTCAAGGAATTATCTGATTGTGATGCTCCGAATCGGAAGTGCTCTTAACTTCCCGGGCAAATCAATTTGATAAGATTAGAGTAGCATTAACTCATAAAATGAAAAGAAGCAACTAAATAAGAGTAATTGAAATGTTTCATCATCAGAGCGGTTGCCCGTGAGGGTGGTCGCTCTTTTTGCATCTTACCCTCGAAATGAAGATGTGTGTGGTGTAGAGGTGAAAGCTACACGGAATTTAGATTGGAAATTTTTTTGAGAGAAAAGTTATGCTGTTTGAGAAATAATTGTTAACTTTGCAGTGCAAACACTGATGCACTATTAGTATCAGATTGTTTAAGCCGCAATAGCTCAGTCGGTAGAGCATTTCATTCGTAACGAAAAGGTCGCGGGTTCGAGCCCCGCTCGCGGCTCAAAGGAGTGGCAGAGATGCCGCTCCTTTTGTTTTGGGTTAGTAGTTGATGTGGTAGATGCAGGAGGGATTGCCTCTTTGGACGGAGGCAGCTACCGTGACTGAGACGGGATGCTGATAGACTGCGGAAAACATCTTTTCGGCAAAACCCTCGGAGCAGTAACATAGGGCAGGATAGAGTTTTCCGGAGGCGTTTTTTAATAGTGGGCAAACACAGAAGGGTTTATTCTCGTCAACGATTAACTGATGTGCGTCTTTATTGTCTGTGACTCTCCATCCCCAGGCATTTTGTAGGAATTCGATAAATTCATCCGGTTTACCGATATATGGTTTTACCATCTCCGGCACATTGAGTAAATCATGGTGTGCTTGAGCTGTTTTCTTCACAATGGAACGGAGTTGGGAATCGGAAAGCTGGTTTTCGTCTAAGGATTCAAGTAGTTCGGTGATCCAATGCAGAGCAAAAGCCTCATTCTTCTCTGCTTCCGATTTGGGTAGTTCGTTATTTGGAGCAGCCTTCTCTTCGGCTGCTAACTTGAAGAATGAGCCGAAGCCACAGGCACATGCCACACATGCACAGGTCTTCAGAAAATCGCGTCTGTTGGTAGTTTTCATTTGTAAAGGTCGTTTAATTATAAGTGCAAAATTATAAAAAAATATAAGTTTGTACAAATAATACGTTATAATATACGCATTATGTACTTATGCATTTTTATGAAATTTTTCTATTCCTAAAACTAAATGAAATAATGCCTGATATGGAGTTGCTTGACATAGAATTAAAGGATAAAGAATGGGAGTTGGAATATATTGACCATAGCCGGGAGATAGTAAGGGCTATAGTTTTTGACAAGGACGGATTTTTCTATTTTGTCAGAGCCACACGAAATGACGATTTTGGCAATGTCGTGATTGTCGAGACTGCGGGTGGCGGGGTAGAGCCGAATGAAGACTATGACCGTGCTATCGTGAGAGAGCTTAGAGAGGAGTTGGGTGTGGAAGTTGAAATTCTGTGTAAAATAGGCACTGTCAGCGATTACTACAATCTGATTCATCGTCATAATATTAATAATTACTATCTGTGTAAAGCAATATCGTTTGAGGAGCGTCATCTGACGGAAGATGAAGAGAAGCAATTTCATCTGACTACTCTGAAACTCACCTATGATGAGGCTCTGAGTGAGTATGAAAAATGTAAGGAGAGTAGACTTGGTAGGCTGATAGCACAAAGAGAAGTGCCGATTCTTCGTAGGGCAAAGGAGATGATTGACAATTTAAGAGGAGATGCGGACTTTACAATGTAAGAATTGGGTTGCATTAATAAAAGTTTTTAGTTATTTTTGCAGTGATAAAATTTTAAAATAAAAATGAAAAAAGAACTTAACTCAAAGGCAGCTCCGGGTGCCATCGGTCCCTACAGCCAGGCTGTTCAGACCGGAAATCTTATTTTTGTATCAGGTCAGCTTCCCATCAATGCTGAGACAGGCGCTATGCCGGACGATATCAAAGCTCAAACAGCCCAGAGCATAGAAAATATCAAAGCTATCTTGGCTGAGGCGGGTGCAACACTCGACAATGTTGTTAAGACGACTGTGTTATTGGCAGATATGAGTCTTTTTGGAGCCATGAACGAGGTATATGCCGAGTATTTCAAGGCTATATATCCCGCACGTGCCGCTTTCGCTGTTAAGGAGCTTCCAAAGAAAGCTCTTGTGGAAATCGAAGCAGTTGCAGCCCTCTGATTATCTCTTTTCAGAAGCAATTGCTGGTTTTTGCCAGAGTTATAAAAAATATTTATTTAGATTAGTGTGATTTAGGGAAAGTCTGATTGGCTTTCCGAAATATAGAGAAGATGATAAGCTACCTGCAGATAGAGAAGCTCACAAAGTCATTTGGCGACAGAGTGCTTTTTGCCGATGTCACATTAGGTATTTATCAGGGTGACAAAATCGGTTTGATTGCCGCTAATGGAGCGGGAAAAACCACATTCCTCAATATAATAGCCGGAGATGAAGATTATGATAGTGGAAATATGGTTTTCAGAAATGATCTGCGGGTTGGCTATCTTCCTCAGCTACCGCCTTTCGATCCGGAGCAGTCGGCTCTTGATTATGCTACTCCCGAGCCGCTCCGGATCGATGATTACACGTGTGCCGACAGGGCACGCCAAATGCTTTATCAATTCCGTATCACCGATGTTGACCAGAAGATGGGCACTATGTCAGGTGGTCAGGCAAAGAGGGTAGCCCTTGCCAAAGTGCTCCTCTCGGAGCCGGAGTTGCTGATTCTTGACGAGCCTACCAACCATCTTGATATTGAGATGGTGGAGTGGCTTGAGAATTACTTGACACGCCAGCGTATAACGTTGCTGATGGTGACCCACGACAGATATTTTCTTGACAAGGTTTGTAATAAGATAATCGAGATTGACCGTGAGGCAATTTATTCCTATGACGGCAACTATGATTATTACCTTGAAAAGCGTCAGGAGAGGTATGATGCCATGAATTCCGAGCTTGCAAAGGTGAAAAACCTCTTACGTACGGAACTTGACTGGATGCGTCGGCAACCACAGGCACGAGGTTCAAAAGCTAAGTATAGGATTGATAATTTCCATCAGCTCGAAGCCAAAAGTAAGGTCAACCTCAAGACACGCGATTTGAATTTGGGGAACGGTTCATCATATATCGGTTCAAAGATCTTTGAGGCACACGATGTGTCGAAGTCATTCGGCGATATAAAGATTCTCGATAAATGGAATTACACCTTCGCCCGTTATGAGAAAGTCGGAATAGTCGGTGACAACGGTGTGGGTAAATCCACATTTATAAAGTTGCTTCTTGGACAGTTGCCTCCTGACAGTGGACGGTTCGACATTGGAGAAACTGTAAAGTGGGGCTATTACAGTCAAGAGGGTATGACCGGCTTCGACGAGAAGAAGAAGGTGATAGATGCAGTGCGTGAGATAGCTGAGGAGGTGAGAATTGACGATAAGACTCGCCTGTCTGCGTCGCAGTTTCTGTCGAGATTCCTTTTTACACCTGATACCCAGCAGAAATACATATATAAACTGAGCGGCGGAGAGAGGCGAAGATTATACTTAGCCACCGTATTGATGAGAAGCCCGAATTTCTTGATTCTTGATGAGCCTACCAATGACCTCGACATATTGACCCTGACTGTGCTTGAGGATTACCTCGCGAATTTCAAAGGATGTGTGATAGTGGTGAGTCACGACCGTTTTTTCCTTGACAGAATAGTAGACCACCTGTTTGTATTCAAGGGTAATGGAGAAGTCAAGGATTTTCCGGGTGATTATTCCACTTATCGACATTGTGTTCAGGAGGAGGCTAAGGAACTTCGTGCGCTTGAGTCGGCATCTGAAAATAAAACAGCTTCTCCTGCAAAACCACGTCAGGAGAATAAACCTAAGCTTTCATTTAAAGAAAAGCGGGAGCTTGAAGAGCTTACTGTAAAGGTGGAGAAATTAGAGGTGGAGAAGCAGGAACTTGAAACCTCAATGTCGTCAGGCACTATGGATGTGGCTGCAATCACGGCTGCCGGTAAAAGGATGGAGGAAATCATCGCTGAGATTGATGAATCGGAATTCCGTATCCTCGAACTTATGGAGAAAGAGGGATAGAAACGGATTGTGGAAGGTGAGGGGCACAACAGGATAAAAATAGGAAACTGTGAGGATAAATCATAGGAAAATGGATAAGAGAGGAGGGAGAATATATTTATTTGTATGAAAAAGAGGAGTATATTGACACTGATGGCAGCCGCATTGCTGTCGGTAGGAAGTCTTTTTGCGAAACCGGGTATTCCGCTTGTGCTCTATCCCTCGCATGAGGAACAGATTAAGATGCTCAATGAAGCCGATGACCTTATTGATGATATGGCAGACGGACTTCAGGATCGTCAGGCAGATGCCGTATATCATGCTATGCGTGGTATGGGAGGAGAATTAGCGACGGTTAGGAATATGAGAAATGTGGTCTCGACACCGGCTGCCGGGGTAGAACGTAGGGATATAAAGGGTGATGGCAGTGCCCGGGGAATTGCGATGCGCCTTTATTGTCCGGAGAAAAAGTCAAAGTCAGCTTTGCCATTGTTAGTATATTTTCACGGCGGAGGCTGGACAATCGGCAGCCTGAACAGTTGCGCTGAGTTTTGTGATGCCTTGGCTGCCACCGGAGATATGATGGTTTTGGCTGTGGATTACCGTTTGGCGCCGGAGAATCCGTTTCCTGACGGGCTTAACGATTGCATCGGAAGTGTTGAATATGCGCTTTCCCATGCGAAAGATTGGGGTTCTTCACCGGAACTGATAAGCGTCGGAGGTGACAGTGCCGGAGGCAACCTTGCGCTGGCTACAGCTATGGATATGGCTCAACGCGACGATGTGAAAGGAAAACTCCGTTCAGTGGTATTGATCTATCCCGTTATAAAGGCATATAACGATAAGTCGGCATCATGGAAAGAATACTCAAGGGGGTATGGACTTGACGGGCGTCTGATGGAAGCGTTTAATGAGGCATATCTCTTTGGTTCAAAACCTACGGAGAGTATGATAAAGAATCCTAAGGTGTCTCCGGCGCATGCCTCAGATGCGGATTTGAAGAATCTGCCACCCATACTGATGATTTCAGCGCAGAGAGATATTTTGTATGATCAAGGAAAGGAATTTACATCTCGACTTAAGAATTTAGGCAAAACAGTGGATCACGTGGATTTCCCGGGAGCGATACATACCTTTGCCACCGTGAAGGGACAACCCACTGCGTTCAAAAAAGCAGTGATGCTTACGTCGTCATTTCTAAAGGAATAGCAATTGCTTGGGGTAAAATAGGGTTTGCTTTGCATAGGGCATGGTATTATGTCGAAAATATTTAAGCAAGCTCATTATTCCGCTGTCTGTAATTTAATCCAAAAAAGAAGATGTACCATAACGCCATTTAATGGCGTTATGGTACATCTTCGGTGTTATAACTGAAACACTTGAATTTTGGCAGGATTTTCCTTTTTATTTACCATACGGAGTAAAGGCAAGGCCTAACTCCAGATGGTTTGTGCGTTCGATAGCTTCCGGCAGAAGCTCAAGAGCTTTACTTAGAAGGGGAAGAAGCGGTTTCAGATTAGCGTCGTTCTCAATATATGCCACAATTGCTTTAACTGCCTCATCGTCCGCAAGAAGTGGGGTGACAATCTGTTGCAACAGAGCCATAGCAACTTGATTATCTATACAGAAATGAAGCTGATTATCCGATTCCGAAACATCGAAAAGAAGTCCGTTTGCCAATTGCGGAAGTATGACCGACAGAGCAGATTTAGCAACCTTTTTCCCTAATTCAGATTTTAGTATAGCTTCTAATACTCCCGGTTCGGTAGGGGTAATATGTCCTGACGGATACATGCCATTACCGATAATCTTGATGTCCTCAGAGGGCGTGCCCGATGACCCTGCTACCAGAATCATGCCGAATAAAGCTGTCGGATTAATATATACTCTCACCCGTGTCGGCGATTCTACCACATACATAAATCTGTTAGGAAGGGTCTGGGCAATATGCGAAGCCCCACCTACAGTGGATATGTATGTGACAATCACGTTTCCGTCATTCTTGAATGCAACGGTTTGGAGTAGCAGTGAAATTGCCTGACTTAACGACATATAAGCGGTATTGTTGTATACCGGAATTATCGGGGTGGTGGAGAGAGCCTCAAGATAAGGTGTAAGGTCGAAATCCACATCCGGCAACGGTTCATACTGCCAATTAACGAAGAAGGGCAGAGATGAATATACTCCGTCGGTCACTGTGAGAGGTGCCGGTTTCCACACCTCCGGAGATATACCGGGAGTCTTCAGTTTGACATCAGATAGGAACAGCGCCATCTTTTCATCGTTGGCATAGCCCTTATAGTTGAATGTGCAAGCGTTGTTTTCGCCGGAACCTGTAAAATCCCAGTATTCGCCAGCCGCCTTCATCGAGAGGTCAAGGGTAGAGGTCTCCTCACCCGGAAGTACCCCCGGAGCCGGGATGGTGCCTGACAATCCTAAAGCCGAGAGTTGCGAAAGGTCAAATTCACCAAAGAGTTTGGCAGTGGCTTTATCACCGTCCTGAACAATGGTGATCGACTTGTTGGGCATAGGCTCACCGTTATAATAAAGCACCAGATTATCACCGGAGAAAGTCTTCTCCTTTATCGGTTGCAGATCAGGAGCATTATAATTGCTGCACGAAGCCATGACGAGCAACGAAAGCAGACCGGTAACAGTGGTGTGCTTCATAACCATCAGACTGTATAATCTACACAGGCACGGGCTTCCTTATAGGGAGCTATGATCTGCACTGCTGCCACATGGGCGGGATGGGCTGAATATTTTGCTACATCTTCCAAAGTTTCAGCAGTGGCGGTGAGCACAAGATCCCAAGTCTCTGCAGGATTCTCATTAATGCCTACTTCAATACTTTTCAGCTCGTCTATCTGAGCGGGTAGTGCTCTGAGAGCCTCAGCGAATTTGGCGGCACATTCGCGACGCTCATCGTCGGTGCCTTTGAATTTGAATGTTACTACGTGTTTTACCATAATATATCAGTTTTTAGGGTACAAACGTTCACGAGCGGCTGCCACCTTATCGTCGGTGATATAGTCATCATACTCCATACGCTTGTCAATGATGCCGTTTGGAGTAAGTTCGATGATACGGTTGCAGACGGTCTGTATAAATTCGTGGTCGTGACTCGCCATCAGAATCACGCCCTTAAATGCCTGGAGGGTATTGTTGAAAGCCTGGATGGATTCGAGGTCAAGGTGGTTGGTAGGGGAGTCGAGCACTAATGTATTGGCATCGGTAAGCATCATCCGTGCAATCATACAACGGATTTTTTCTCCACCTGATAGCACACTTGCCTTCTTCAGCACTTCTTCACCGCTAAAAAGCATCTTGCCGAGAAATCCTTTAAGATAAATCTCCGAAGAATCATTTGAATATTGGCAAAGCCAATCTACGAGATTGAGGTCGGTGTTGAAAAAAGCACTGTTGTCGAGGGGAAGGTAGGCTGATGTGATGGTTTGTCCCCACTCATATGTACCCTCGTCTGCCTTACGGTTGCCATTGATTATCTCAAAGAGAGCGGTCATAGCACGTGGATCACGGCTTAGGAACGCTACCTTGTCGCCTTTCTCAACCTGAAAATTCACGTCGTTGAAAAGCACCTCGCCATCTACAGTGGCTTTCAGACCCTTAACTTCAAGAATCTTGTTGCCGACTTCACGGTTGGGTGTGAAGATAATGCCCGGATAGCGGCGGGAGGAGGGTTTGATTTCCTCCACGTTAAGTTTCTCAAGCATCTTCTTACGGCTGGTAGTCTGCTTACTCTTTGAAACGTTGGCGCTGAATCGCTGTATAAACTCAAGAAGTTCTTTGCGTTTCTCCTCAGCCTTCTTGTTAGCCATTTGCTGCTGGCGGAGTGCAAGCTGCGACGACTGATACCAGAAGCTATAATTGCCGGCAAAGAGAGAGATCTTATTATAGTCGATGTCGAGAGTGTGGGTGCTCACGGCATCAAGGAAGTGACGGTCGTGGCTCACAACGAGCACAGTGTTTTCGAAATTGGCAAGGTAATTTTCAAGCCAACTTACAGTTTCGAGGTCAAGGTCGTTGGTAGGCTCGTCGAGGAGCAGGTTGTCGGGGTTGCCGAACAGGGCTTTTGCAAGAAGTACACGCACTTTCTCGTTTGCGCTCATATCTTTCATAAGCATATAATGTCGGTCTTCCTTAATGCCAAGACCGCTGAGGAGTGCAGCGGCGTCGCTTTCGGCGTTCCATCCTTCAAGCTCCGCAAACTTCTCTTCAAGCTCTGCTGCTTTTATGCCGTCTTCATCCGAGAAGTCCGGCTTGGCATAGATGGCATCTTTTTGCTGCATAATGTCCCAAAGCACAGTGTGACCACGTAGCACGGTTTCGATTACCGTACATTCGTCAAATTCAAAGTGGTCCTGACTGAGTACAGACAGACGTTCACCCGGTCCGAAAGTCACGGTGCCGTGAGTAGGGGAGAGCTGTCCGGAAAGGATACGCATAAGCGTAGATTTACCGGCACCGTTGGCGCCGATAATGCCATAGCAGTTGCCGCGATTGAAAGTGAAATTAACATCGGAGAAGAGCGTACGCTTCCCGAATTGCATACCAAGGTTATTTACCTGTATCATTTTTTGGTTTTGTGTCTGTTTCTGACCACAAAGTTAGTGAAAAAACGTTTAATTGACAAATCACCCGAAGACAAACTTCCTTCACCTTGTGACAAACCTGTTTCATCCGGAATTTAGGATTTCAGGACTTTTGGCGAGATAAGCTTTTCAATGCTTTTGGAACGAGACCGGCTTTTCAATGCTTCGACGATCCGGAGATGGCTTAAAGTAAAGGGGAGGACGTTGCTTAAAACGCCTTCCCCCTTACTTTAAATACTTTGAATTTTTAATACCCCATTGTCGTTGACCATTTGATTCAATGATTTTGATCAATACGTCACTTTAATATAGTTGATTATTTGATCAAGATATTAATTTATGGTCGTTGGCCATTTGATCAGGATATTAGTTGTAGTAAATGGTCTTTTGGGTA
The DNA here is from genome assembly GCA_947177145.1 of uncultured Porphyromonadaceae bacterium. GTDB lineage: Bacteria > Bacteroidota > Bacteroidia > Bacteroidales > Muribaculaceae > Lepagella. The sequence continues at coordinate 23 of CAMWTL010000045.1, read as the reverse complement.
ATGACTTGGGGTTAATGATTTTT
>CAMWTL010000044.1 GCA_947177145.1 uncultured Porphyromonadaceae bacterium | reverse complement strand
ACCGTGAGATAGAGGCGCGTCACAATAAATGACCTCCACACTCATGAAAAAAGAATTTATTACCCTGGCTATGCTCGCCGCTATGGTGGGAGCTTGCCGTTCAGAGAAACCTGCTGAGGTGGTAACTGTGAAAGATCATTTCAAGAATGATTTCCTTATCGGTGCGGCTATCCCCGTGACCCACGTCAACGGAGAGGACCCGAAGGCTGATTCGATAGTGACGTTGCATTTCAATTCGATTGTAGCGGAAAATTGTATGAAGAATGAGAAGATACAGCCCAAGGAGGGTGAGTTCTTCTGGGATGATGCCGACAAGTTTGTGAAATACGGTGAAGACCGTAATATGGCTATCATCGGCCATGCCCTTGTGTGGCACTCACAGTTGGCTCCGTGGTTCCCTGTAGACAACGAGGGTAATTTAGTGTCTCCGGAAGTGCTCAAGGAGCGTATGAAAAATCATATCTCCACTGTGGTTGGTCGTTACAAAGGTAGGGTTAAAGGCTGGGATGTGGTCAACGAAGCCATTGAAGACGATGGCAGCTACCGTAAATCACCTTTCTATGAGATTCTTGGCGAGGAATTTATTCCTTTGGCTTTCGAATATGCCCATGAGGCTGACCCGGACGCTGAGTTGTATATCAACGATTACTCAATGTTCCTTCCCAAGAAGCGCGAGGCATATGTGAAGCTTGTGAATAACCTCAAGAAGCGTGGTCTTCGTGTGGACGGTATAGGTATGCAGAGCCACATAGGTATGGACTATCCGGAGTTTGACGAGTACGAGAAGAGTATCGTCGATTTTGCCGGCACAGGCTGCGACGTGATGATTACGGAACTTGATATGTCGGCTCTCCCGACCGTACAGTGGGGTGCCAATGTAGGAGACCGCAGAGATTTCCGCAAGATGACACCTGAAGAGCGTAAGGAATACTTTGAGCAATTCAATCCTTATAAGGAGGGGCTACCCGAAGAGGTGAGTGTGGCATGGAACAACCGTATGGATTCAGTAATGGATCTTTATAAAAAACATGCCGATAAGATCTCACGTGTCACCTGGTGGGGCACTCAAGACGGTATGTCGTGGAAGAACGGGTTCCCGATTCCCGGACGTACTGACTATCCACTTCTCTTCGACCGCGACTACAATATGAAGCCCTTTATGCAAAAGGAACTCCCTAAACCCTCAACCCTAAACCCTCAACCCTAAACTCTAAACTCTCAACCCTAAACCCTCCACAATGCTTAACCCACAAAAAAGATACCTTTTTCCGGCTGATTATATGGCCGATCCAAGTGTGCACATCTTCAACGGTAAGATATATATCTATCCTTCCCATGATTGGGAATGCGATAATGTCGAGAATGACAATGGCGACCAGTATGTGATGAAGGATATGCACGTACTCTCCATAGAGGGCGATCCGATGACCGGCACCGTTACTGACCATGGCAAAGCTCTCGACATAGCCGACATACCTTGGGCTGGTCGTCAGCTTTGGGACTGTGACATTGCTGAGAAAGATGGTAAATATTACCTCTACTTCCCGCTCAAAGACCGCAACGACATCTTCCGTATCGGCGTTGCCATAGGCGACCGTCCCGAAGGTCCATTTATTGCTGAACCGGATCCTATCCGTGGCAGCTACTCCATCGACATCTGTGTGCTTAAAGATGAAGATGAGTATTACCTTTACTTCGGTGGTCTTTGGGGGGGTCAGCTCCAGCGTTACAAGGATAACAAAGCCTTGGAGATTCCTTACCTTCCCGAAGGTGATGCTCCTTCTCTTCCGAGCCGTTGCGCACGTCTAAGCAAGGATATGCTTCAGTTTGCCGAGGAGCCTCGTCCGGTGCAGGTGATTGATGAGAACGGGAAACCTCTACGTGCCGATGATCCTCACCGCTTCTTCGAGGCTACATGGGTACATAAATATAATGGTAAATACTACTTCTCATATTCTACAGGCGACAGCCATCTGCTCTGCTACGCTGTGGGTGACAATCCTTACGGTCCTTTCGTATATCAGGGTGAGATACTTTCTCCTGTGGTTGGCTGGACCACTCACCACAGTATCATCGAGTATGATGGCAAGTGGTATCTCTTCCACCATGACAGTGTGCCTTCCGGCGGTAAGTCTTGGCTCCGAAGCCTCAAGGTGTGTGAGCTGACCTATGACAAAGATGGTAAAATCCTTCCCATAAACGGTATGGATTAAAAACCATAGACGCTTAGTAATAGACGCATAAAAGTTGTATGGACAGACGATTCGAGAATCGTCTATCTATACGCGGACGCGGATTCATACGTAAATTCAGAGAACTGTGTACATGCGCGGATTCAAACGAATACAAATTTAAACTTTTGAAATAAACGACTTTAATTGTGAAACGAAAATACATATTGTTGCCATTGGCGATTGCTATGGTGGCTCCTCTCGCAGCTTCGGCAGCACAGAGGGAGATTATAAGTCCTGACGGACGCATTGTAGTGACCGTTGCCGATGAGAATGGCACCCCGACTTATTCCGTGAAGTACGACGGTAAGGATTTCCTTCTGCCGTCGCCTCTCGGAATGAAAACAAATATCGGCGACTACACTTCCGGTGTGACTATGAGCGGAAAGGTGAACGCTGATAAGGTGACCGATTCCTACTCACTCCCCAACATCAAGAAAAGCAAGGTTGATTATCAAGCCAATCGTGAGACTATCACATTTGAGCAGAACGGTAAACCGGTATATGACCTTGAGATGGAGGTGAGCAATAACAATGTGGCTTTTCGTTATCTCCTTCTTCCTCAGGGTCCGACGCTTTGCTGCGTTGTTGACAGTGAGGCGACAGGTTTTGTGATGCCCGACGGCACCACTACTTTCCTATGTCCACAAAGCGGAGCCATGGGTGGATTCGCCCGCACTTCGCCGAGCTACGAGACCAACTATGACCTTGATGCCCCGATGGGCAGTAATGGCTGGGGCAACGGTTTCACTTTCCCCTGCCTCTTCAAAAATGGTGATGACGGCTGGACTCTGATTTCAGAGACAGGAATTGCAGGCGACTATTGCGGTTCGCATCTTGCCAATAAGCAGGGTAGTGAATATGTGATTGCCTATTCTATGCCTGAGGAACTTAACGGCTTCGGCTCTACCGGTGCGGCTATTCCTCTGCCCGGTTATACGCCTTGGAGAACTATAACCGTAGGCGAGACCCTCGCTCCCATAGTGGAGACTACCATACCTTTTGACCTCGTTACGCCTCTCTATGAGCCTTCAAAAGATTATAAGTATGGTAAGGGAAGCTGGAGCTGGATCATCAAGATGGACCCGAGCTGCAATTTCGAGGAGCAGAAGAAATATATCGACTTCTCTGCCACTATGGGTTGGGACACTGTGCTTGTGGATGCCCTTTGGGATACCCAGATTGGCTATGAAGGTATCGAGAAGCTTGCCGAATATGGCCGTAGCAAAGGTGTTGATCTCTATTTGTGGTATAACTCCAACGGCAGCTGGAACGATGCTCCTCAGGGTCCGCGTGACATTATGAGCGACATCGTGACCCGTCGCAAGGCTATGAAATGGATGCAGAAGAATGGTATTCGTGGTATAAAAGTTGACTTCTTCGGTGGTGACAAGCAGCAGACAATGCAGCTCTACCACGATATCCTTGCCGATGCCAACGATTATGGTATTCTGGTAATATTCCACGGCTGCACACTGCCTCGTGGATGGGAAAGGATGTATCCCAACTATGCTGCGAGTGAGGCGGTGCTTGCCAGCGAGAACCTACACTTCTCACAGGATATGTGTAATGCCGAGGCGAAGAATGCCTCTACCCACACCTTTATACGCAATACTGTCGGCAGTATGGATTTCGGAGGCAGCACGCTTAATAAGTATTATGGTGCTGACAATGCCCATGGCAATAAGCGTATGACCAGCGACGTGTTTGCTCTTGCAACGGCTGTGCTCTTCCAAAGTCCCGTTCAGCACTTTGCTATGGCTCCCAACAACCTTGAGGATGCTCCGGTATGGGCTGTCGACTTTATGAAGAATGTCCCCACTACTTGGGATGAGATACGTTTTATCGACGGTTATCCGGGTAAATATGCAGTCATGGCTCGTCGCAGCGGCGACAAATGGTACATTGCCGGCATTAACGCTCAGGAGCAACCTGTAGAAGTAGAGATAGTTCTTCCGGAGGGTATGCCTACTACCGGACTTAATCTCTACTCCGACACAGATAAGCTTGAAGGCTCTGTAAAGACTGTAAAAGCTGACAAGAAGGGAAAAGTAAAAGTGCGTATCCCTAAAAATGGCGGTGCAGTGCTTACTCATTGAAAACTCTAATTATCCCCTATATATATTTTTTTCTGATCTTCTGATAACAAACTGTTTTTACATTTATGATGCGCCTATTCATATCCCTGATGTTTATATTCTCAGCACTCCTCGCTTGGAGTGCCACGCCGATAGTGGAGTTCGTCACACCTTCGATTGTGAGGGTGCGATGGACTCCTGACGGCAGTGTGACCGACAATGCCACCGGAGCTTGTGTCTATCAGAAAACCTATGTGGATGTGAGGGTAAAGTCATCCGAAGACGGCAAGTCCAAGACACTTATTACCGACTCATTAGAAGTGTCGCTGCTTCCTGATGGAGCAATTTCTTTCAAAGACCCTGTTACCGGAGAGATCTTGCTTAACGGCAATCCCTTTTCAGAAGTAAATTATAAGAAGATACCGAAAGAGAAGATAACGTATGATGAGAATACCGCCCGTATGGAGGAGACTGCCAACGGAAAAGTGACAGTAAAGGATATTCTCAGACGCGACACAACAGGATACAAAGAGCGTTTCCAATTCTCCTTTACCGCTCCGGCTGACGAGGCTATCTACGGACTCGGCTCACATATGGAGGATTATATGGATCTTACCGGGAAGACCCTTTGGCTCACCCAACATAATTTGAAGGCGTTTGTGCCGATGATTGTATCAACCGGTGGATTTGGACTCTTGATTGACGCAGGATGCTCTATGAAGTTTGAGAGCAAGCTTCTTGGTGATAAGTCGTTTGCCGGTAAGGAATGGCAGCTTATCGACTTCACCTTAGAGGCTGCCAAGACAATCGACTATTATTTTATCAAGGGTGAGCCTCAACAGGTGGTGGCCGACTATCGTTTCCTCACCGGAAATGTCTCGATGATGCCCCGTTATCTCTTTGGCTACACACAATCGAAGGAGAGATATGTCTCTTCTGACGACATTGTGAATACTTTGAAGGAATACCGTCGCCGCCATGTCCCCATTGATATGATTGTGCAAGACTGGAATTATTGGCCACAGGGTTGGGGATATATGATGATGAACCGTGATTATTACCCTGATCCCAAGGCTTTGGCAGATTCTGTCCATGCCTATGATGCAAAGATTATGATAAGCATATGGGATAATCCCCAATATTGTCCCGAAGAGGAGGATTTCCGCAATCGTGGCCTGATGTTGGAACATTCCGTCTACGATGCCTTTAATCCTGCCGGCAGAGATCTTTTCTGGGACTATGCCAACAAGGAGTTTTTCAGCAACGGTTTTGACGCATGGTGGTGCGATAGCAGTGAGCCGCTTGACGGCGACTGGAACCAGCTTCCACCTCCTGAGAATGGTAAACCTTACTCTTGGGATGACCATGAGCGTCGCTGGCGACTCAACGATGAGGTGCTTTCCGAGACGTTGGGTGCAGAGAGGGCTTGCCTCTATTCCCTCAACCACGCTAAAGGAATATATGATCATCAGCGTGCCGCCACTGATGAGAAGAGGGTCGTCAACCTCACCCGCTCTACCTGGGCAGGGCAGCAACGTTACGGTACCATCGTTTGGAATGGCGACACCCATGCATCTTGGGACTCTTTCCGCCAGCAGATACCTGCGGGCTTGAACTATTTCGCAACCGGAAATCCCTATTGGACAGTGGATGTAGGCTCATTCTTTACCCGCAATGGTAACCGCTGGTTCTGGATAGGAGAGTTTCCTGAGGGGGTGAAAGATGATGCTTATAAAGAATACTACACCCGTATGTTCCAATGGGCTACTTTCCTTCCTGTGCTGCGTAGCCACGGCACTGACACGCCACGTGAGATTTGGCAATTCGGTGAGCCGGGTACGCCTTACTATGACGCCATACTCTCAATGATAAACTTGAGATACTCACTGCTACCTTACAATTATAGCATGGCTGCCATGCAGAGTGCAGGTGGCTATTCGATGGCTCGGCCCCTCGGCTTTGATTTCCCTAAAGACAGGAATGTTCACGACATCAAAGACCAGTATATGTTTGGCGATATTATGGTCTGTCCGGTGACATCCGAGGGTGCCGACCGTCGCGAGGTGTATCTCCCGGTCAATGAGTCGGGTTGGATTGATTTCCGCACGGGCGAGAAGTTAAATGGCGGACAAACTGTGGTTGCCTCCGCGCCTTTGGCTGAGATTCCTCTCTTTGTAAAGGGTGGAAGCATCATCCCCACTATCGAGCCTGTGGAACATTCCGGAGCAAGTGTCGGCAAACCTATGACTGTCACCATCTATCCGGGAGCAGATGCCGAGTTTACTCTCTATGATGACAGTGGCGACGGCTACGGATTCGAAAGAGGGGAGTGGCAGCGTATCCGTTTCAACTGGAATGATGCTACCCGCAGTCTGACAATCTCAGAAGCGGAAGGCACCTATCCCGGTGTGCCCGATAGCCGTGATTTCCGCATCCGTGTCGGCAACAAGGAAAAAGCTGTTACCTATAACGGCACTACAACGACCATCACCCTTCCATAAACTATAAACTATAAACCCTAAACCAATGAAAAGATATACAATTGCCGGAATGGCACTTGCCCTTTGGAGCTTAACTGCCATGGCTGAAGGTGTCTCGGTAGAGTTTTACACTCCTCAGATTGTCAGAGTGACCAAACTCCCTGACGGTAAAACTGTAATTCCTACATCGGCTGTGGTAATTGCCAAGCCCGAGACCGTTAAGGTCAATAAGAAAACCGAAGGCAACCTATCCACATACAAAACATCAGCTCTTACTGTGACTGTGGATGAGAATACCGGTAAGGTCTCCTTCATCAAGCCTGACGGTGAACTCCTCCTTGCCGAGGGGAACTACAATTTCACTCCGATTCCGGAAGGTATTGACAAGGGCTCTTATAAGGTTATGCAGAGTTTTGCGCTTGAAGCCGATGAACCTATCTATGGTATAGGTATGCTTCAGAACGGTAAGATGTCGCAGCGTGGCGAACATCGCTTGATGCAGCAGTCTAACCTTGAAGATTATGCCCATTTCTTCCAAAGCATAAAAGGCTATGGCATCTATTGGGATAATTATTCCCCTACAGCTCTTAACGACAATGCTACTCTTGAGCTGGAGAGTCAGGTGGGAGATGCCGTTGATTATTACTTTATGTATGGCGGTGATGCCGACGGAGTGATAGCCGATATGCGTTGGCTCACCGGCAAGGTGCCTATGCTTCCGCTTTGGACTTACGGTTTCCATCAGAGCCGTGAACGCTACAAGACTCAGGATGAGCTTCTTGAAGTTGTCGATAAATATCGCAAATTAGGCATACCTCTCGACGGCATAATTCAAGACTGGCAGTATTGGGGCTCAAATTATACCTGGAATGCTATGGAGTTTATCAGCCCTGACTTCGATAAGGCCCAACAGATGATTGACAGTGTGCATAACAATAATGCACATATGAGCATAAGCATATGGTCGAGCTTCGGACCGATGACCAAACAATATAAGGAGCTCAACGACAAAGGCCTTCTTTTCTCATTCGAGACGTGGCCGGAGTCAGGCCTCACTGAATGGCCTCCCCGTCGTGACTATTTATCAGGAGTAAAAGTGTATGACTGCTATAGCCCCGAAGCGCGTGACATATATTGGAACAATCTGAAACGTCTTCACGACATGGGTATCGACGCATGGTGGATGGACTCTACCGATCCTGACCATATGCAGTATAAGGATTCCGATCTTGATGAGGAATGTTCTGCCGGTTCCTACAGACGAGTGCGTAATCTCTTCCCCTTTATGACAGTAGGCGGCGTTGACCAGCACCAGCGTGCAGAAGACAAGGATAAGCGAGTATTTATACTCACCCGTTCCTTCTTCTCCGGTCAGCAGCGTTATGGAGCCAACACTTGGAGCGGCGACGTTGGCAGCTCTTGGGAAAATTTCCGTAATCAGGTGCCTCTCTGCCTTAACCATACCCTTACAGGCAACCCCAACGTCAACACTGATATAGGCGGTTTCTTTGCCGGTGCCTACAACCGTAGCTGGAACGATAATTCCGCTCCCAAGAATCCGCAATTCCAGGAGCTGATGACCCGCTGGATGCAGTTTGGTCTTTTCAATCCGATGATGCGCAGCCACGGAGCCGACATTTTCCGCGAAATCTACTACTTCGGAGAGGAGGGCGAGCCGATATACGATGCCTTGGTTGATGCCGTGAAGATGCGCTATCGCCTTATGCCGTATATCTACAGCACTGCCCGTCAGGTGAGTGAGAATGATGATAGCTTTATGCGTGCTCTCTTCATGGACTTTAAGGACGACAAGAATACTTGGGATAATAACCGTCAATTTATGTTTGGTCGCAATCTCCTTGTGTGTCCTGTGGTCGATCCTCTTTACACTGAGGAGAAGGTGGTGAAGACAGATGCCATGAGTGGTTGGAACAAGAATGTCAATGGCGGTCAGGGCGGCTGGGACCCCGTTGACTGGAGCGAGGAGAAAACTTATGAGGTATATCTTCCCGGCGGAACACATTGGTATGATTTCTGGACTAATGAGCGTATCAAGGGTGGAGTGAAACTTCAGGCCAAGGCTCCGATTTCCCACTCGCCACTCTATGTGAAAGCCGGAAGTATACTTCCCTTAGGTCAGGACATGCAGTATGTCAACGAGAAACCCTGGGATTTTATCACTCTGAATGTCTATCCCGGTGCTGACGGTGAGTTTGTGCTTTACGAGGATGAGGGTGATAATTACAACTATCTCGACGGCAAGTATACAGAGATTCCGATGAAATGGGACGACAAGAAGCAGACGCTTACCATAGGAGCACGAAAGGGTTCATATGACGGTATGCTTAATAGCCGTACTTTCCGCGTGACCACACCTTTCGGTCAGAGCAGGGACGTGACTTATACCGGAAAAAAACTGACTGTAAAAATGTAAGTAATACCTTTTTTCTAAAAACTTCATACATCATTTACTCCTCCGAATTTGAGGGGCACCTCAGACCGGAGGAGTATTTTTTTTTACAGTAACTTGACTCTGAATAAACTAAACATATGAAAAAGATATTAACAGTCTTATTCCTGTCTGTTACGGGGTTTACCGCAACGTCAGTCGGAGGCTTTACCGCAATGGCTTTGACATCGCCCAACGGGCAGCTCATTGTGACTCCGCAAGGCAATACGGGAATAGGGGTAAACTACTCGGCAACGGGCAAGTCATTACCCTTGATTACCCTCCTTTGTGGGGAGGCTACTCCTGTCGGAGATGAGATTACTCAGCGTGTCGGCTACTGGATGCAGACGGGTAAGCGTAAATGGTGTGCCAACGAATATGTCGAGCAAGCTTATCGTCTCGCTGACGGCGACACCTTGATGATGCGCCTCTACAATGACGGGGTAGCATGGAAGAGGAGCGGCGTGTCGAAAATCGAATTTATTGCTCCCCAACACTGCTGGCTTTCAGAGTGGAATGAGGCATACGAAAGTTTTTTCCCTAAAGACCCGGCAATGATTCAGGGGAAGCGTTATGGCTATCCTGCGCTCGTGGAATATGAGGACGGCATATTTGCTCTGCTTTCCGAATCGGGCATTACCCCTTATGAGGCGGCTACAAGCATGTATTATGCGTCGCAGGAACCGGGTACGGGTAACCCTGTCTTCGACCTTCGTCCTGACGGTCCTGAGAACGGTGGGTGGCAGACCCTCATAGCCGGTTCGCTCAGCGACGTGGTGGAATCAACACTTATCACAGATAATTCCGCTCCTTGCATTCTTCAGGATGCCTCTTGGGTTGAACCGGGCGTGGCATCTTGGGTATATTGGGCATATAATCACGGCTCAAACGATTTCAACATCATTAAGCAATATGTCGATATGGCAGCGGAGTTGAAGTTGCCATATGTGCTGATCGATGCCGAATGGGACACTATGAAGGATGGCAAAACTGTGGAAGATGCCGTGGCATACGCAGTGGAGAAAGGTGTGAAACCGATAATATGGTATAATTCTTCCATAGGCTGGGTAGATGGTGCCCCTACGCCCAAGTATAGACTCAACACTCCCGAAAATCTTGAAAAAGAATTTGCCTGGTGTGAGGAGATTGGTGTGAAGGGCGTGAAGATAGACTTCTTCTGCGGAGATGTCAACCGTAATTTCCGCTTTATGAAAGAGTTGCTTGATGCCGGTGCGCGTCATAATCTCCTTGTCAACTTTCACGGAGCTACAGTGCCGAGAGGTTGGCAGCGCACATACCCGAATTTTATCACCAACGAGGGTGTGTATGGAGCAGAGTGGTATAACAATGTACCGACTTTTACAGATAAGGCTGCTGCCCATAATGCCACATTACCTTTCACACGCAATGTAGTTGCTTCTATGGACTATACCCCTTGTGCCTTTACCGATTCCCAACATCCGCATATCACTACGATGGCTCACGAGTTAGCTCTCACCGCCCTCTATGAATCGGGCATCCAGCATCTTGCCGACCGTCCCGAGAGTTTCCTCAGTCAGCCACAAGAGGTGAAAGATTATCTTTCGACGCTACCCACTGTGTGGGATGAGACTCTGCTACTTGACGGTTATCCCGGTGAATATGTTATAATGGCTCGCAGAAGTGGCGACAAGTGGTGGATTTCCGGCATCAATGGCAGCGATGAACCACGCAAGGGTGTAAAGCTTGACCTCTCTCGCCTTAATCTGAATGCACCTTCCCTTGTAAGTCCGATTGCGACAGAGATTAAGAACGCTATAGTTAAGAAGACTCAAGACAAGAAAGCGTTAGGCAAGGAAATAGAAGGTAAGAAAAGAGGTGGCGTTGAGGTGAAAGGTATTTTATTTGAAGATGCCGGAGAGGGTGTTGATGCCGGTTGGAAGATAACCGAGATCAGTAAGCTCCCATCATCGATTGACCTCTACCCACGTGGAGGATTCGTAATGGTTATTTAATGAAAAGCATATGAGACTGAAGACAATTATATGTTCGATAGGGGCAAACTTGGCTCTTTCGATATCGGGAACAATGATGGCACAGAATCCTATTTCGCAGACCGAGTTTACTCCCGACCCGGCACCGGTTGTGGTAGGCGATACGCTCTATCTCTATACGGGACATGACGAGAATATTGCGCCCGAAAATGACTTCGTTATGTGGGATTACCTCTGCTTCACCACCACGGATATGGTCAACTGGACACATCACGCCCCAATTTTCAACAATGAGGGATTCGGTGCGAAGAACTCCGCCTATGCAGCGCAGATGGCTTACCGTAATGGAAAATGGTATTATTATACCTCCACATTCGGCATACCGGTTCTTGTATCCGATTCTCCTTATGGACCTTTCACTAATCCGCTCGGAGGCAAGAACTTCTTGATAAAGTCGGAAGACACTAATTACAGCGGTCACGGTTGGGAAGACATTGACCCGACGGTGCTGATCGACGATGACGGGCAGGCATATATGTATTGGGGCAACAACGCTCTTTATGCCGTGAAGCTCAACGAAGATATGATAAGCTACGACGGTGACATCATCGTGTTTGAGATTAAAGATAAGGAGGCTTTCGGCGATGACTATGAGGAGGCACCCTGGATTGCCAAACGTGGCGACAAGTATTATTTAGCTTACGCAGCCCATGTGCCTGAAGATACCTATTGGGCATGGTCAGACTCTCCGTTGGGTCCGTGGAAGTATGGGGGTGAGCTGATGAAGGCATATGAGCATGGAGGTATGGGCAACCACACCGGTATGTGTGAATTTAAAGGTCAGTGGTATTTCTTCTATATGGACGAGGGTCTACCGACTTCACATAGTAAGCGTCGCACCACAAGCGTGATACCATTTGAATTTAATGCCGACGGGTCGCTGCCTTATATGCACCACGATAAGCGTGGAGTTCTGAAGAGCGTGAATCCCCTCAATCCCTATGTGCGCCAGCAGGGTGAGACTATAGCTTGGGAAGAGGGTATAGGGATCGGATATGACAACATTTACTGTGTATATGTGCAGGATGTCGATCCGGGAGACTGGATTAAGTTGCGTGAAGTTAATTTCGGTGACGGTGCCAAGGAGTTTACGGCACGTCTGCGCAACGGTAAACCCGGTTCGAAGATTGAAGTGCGTCTGGATGCTCCTAACGGTGAATTGATAGCTACCATCGACGCAGCTACCACCGGCACTGACTGGGCTGAAAAATCCGCTCAGGTAAAGCCGCGTGACGGCATACACGACCTATACTTCGTGTTTGACGGCCCTGACGGATCTTCCGATCTTCTCCAATTCGATAGTTGGGAGTTTAAGTAAAAAATGAATCTATGAAACGAATTTCTAAATATCTGCTTCCGCTTATAGCCCTGCTTTTAGGCTTTACAGGAAGTGTTAAGGCTCAAGAGCCGTTGAAACTATGGTATGCCTCACCTGCCAATGTGTGGGTGGAGGCTCTGCCGGTAGGCAACTCCCGAATGGGTGCAATGATTTTCGGTGGAGTAAATCAGGAGCGCATCCAGCTCAACGACGAGACATTCTGGGCGGGTGGTCCTCACAATAACAATAACCCGGAGGGCCTTGCGCATCTGAACGAAATCAGACAACTCATCTTCGAGGGTAAGGAAAAACAGGCAGAGCAACTTATCGACAAATACTATATGACACCCCACCACGGTATGTCGTTCCTTACCCTTGGCTCACTACTAATTAATTACGATTATAATGGTGCTTCTCAAACTTCCAGTCCCGGTAATAACTCCTCTCAAACTTCCGGCTCTGATGTTGAGGCACAGGACTATCGCAGGGAACTCAACATTTCCGATGCCGTGTCGGAAGTGACGTATACGGTTGACGGTGTGACTTATCGTCGTCAGACCATAGCTTCACTTACTGACGGAGTGATAATGGTGAAGCTTACCGCCGATAAGAAAGGAGCATTAAATTTCTCCCTGTCATACGATCTTCCGGGGGAGGGCAGTGTCGTGGCGAAAGGGCGCGAAATGATGATTACAGTAGAAGGACGTGAGCAGGAGGGTGTTCCGGCTGCGCTGACGGCTAAATGCGGTATTAGAGTAGTGGCTGATGGCTCGGTAAAAGTGAATAAAGGTTATCTCAATGCCGGTGGCTCTACAAAGCCCGAAGGCGGTAATCCTTCCAAAGATGTAAAAGAGTGCCTAACGGTTAAAGGCGCTACCACTGCAACACTCTACATCGCTTCCGCTACCAATTTCGTAAATTATCAGGATGTGAGTGGCAATCCGCAGAAGCGTGTTGAGAAATTATTAGCTGATGCTGCTAAGAAATCTTTCGACAAGGCTCTTGCCGATCACACTGCGGCTTATAAGAATCAGTTTGACCGTGTGGCTCTGAATCTTCCGGCAATTCCCGGCAGTGATGATGAGACCCACAAGCGTCTTGCCAACTTCCGTAAGGCATATGATCCCTCATTGATTGCTCTTCTTTTCCAATATGGTCGTTATCTGCTTATCTGCTCATCTCAGCCCGGTGGACAGGCAGCAAATCTGCAAGGTGTATGGAATGATTCCAACACTCCGCCGTGGGACAGTAAATATACTATCAACATCAATGCCGAGATGAACTATTGGCCTGCTGAGGTGACAAATCTCTCCGAATGTCACGAGCCTCTATTTGCTCTTATAGAAGATCTCTCACATTCCGGTGCCGAGACAGCCAAGACCCTCTATGGGGCAGATGGTTGGATGGCTCATCATAACACTGACCTTTGGCGCATATGCGGCCCGGTAGATATGGCGATGTATGGCATGTGGCCCAACGGTGGAGCATGGCTCGCAACCCATCTGTGGGAACATTATCTCTATACCGGTGATAAGGATTTCTTGCGGAAATATTATCCTGCTATAAAAGGCACAGCCGATTTCTACATGTCGGCTATGGTGGAGGAACCCGGCACAGGAAGGCTTGTGGTAGCTCCCTCGATGTCGCCTGAGCATGGCTATGGAGAGTCATGGATTACCGCCGGTTGCACTATGGATACTCAGATTGCCCGCGACGCGCTCTCCAACACGTTGGCAGCCGGTGAGATTGTAGGTGAAGATGCTGCATATCTTGATAAGGTGAGAGGCTTCATCAAGCGTCTTGATCCGATGAAGGTGGGTCGTCACGGCCAGCTACAGGAATGGCATGTAGATGCTGATGATCCTAATGATCAGCACCGCCATATCTCACACTTATATGGCCTCTATCCCTCGGCTCAGATTTCACCTTACACCACTCCGTCTGCTTTCAACGGTGCCGGAGTGACACTCAACCAGCGCGGCGATATGGCTACGGGCTGGAGCATCGGTTGGAAGCTCAATCTTTGGGCACGTATGCTCGACGGCGACCATGCCGACAAGATTATACGTAATTTTGTGACTCTCCTTCCTGCCAGCGATCAGATATGGTATGAGCCGGATGTGCAGGGTAGGCTATATCCCAATATGTTTGATGCGCATCCGCCGTTCCAGATTGACGGCAACTTCGGCTTCACTGCAGGTGTGGCGGAGATGCTTATGCAGAGCCACGATGGAGCAGTTCATCTTCTTCCTGCCCTCCCTTCCGTTTGGGATAAAGGGGAAGTAAAGGGGTTGCGTGCTCGTGGAGGTTTTGAGGTGGATATTGATTGGCAGCAGGGTCAGGTGGCCAATGCCAACGTCAAGTCTAACCTTGGCGGACCGCTCCGCATACGTTCCTACGTGCCGCTCGAAGGTGAGGGTGTCACGCTTATGGAGGCTTCCGGAGAGTTGGCAAATCCATTGTTGAAGTCACGCGCCACGGATGATGCTATAGTGTCTTCCGAGACTTTGAAGAGCTATCCGGAATTGCTTAAGGTATATGAGTATGACCTTGACACAACACCCGGCTCTACATATACGTTAGTAAGAAAGAAGTAAAAGTAAAAGAACGATATACATGAAACGAATAATATTTGCTGCTGCATTTGCCGCTTCTGCCTTGGGAGCCGCTGCGCAGGCCACACTCTATCCTAATGAGTTTGCTCTGCAGGATGTGAAGCTGCTCGACAGCCCTTTCAAACACGCGATGGATCTTAACGTCAATACTCTTCTGGAGTATGACGTTGACCGTCTTCTTGCCCCATTCCTGAAGGAAGCAGGACTTGAGCCTAAGGCTGAGGGTTTCACCAACTGGGAGGGACTCGACGGACACGTTGGAGGTCACTATCTTTCCGCTCTCGCCATACATTATGCCGCCACAGGCGATGAGCGGCTCAAGGAGCGTATGGACTATATGCTTTCGCAGTTAGCTCTATGTGCCGCTGCCCGCAACGACGGATATATCGGCGGTGTGCCCAACGGCGATGTGCTTTGGGAAGAAATCAGCAAAGGAAATGTTCAGAGAATATGGGATTGGTGGGTGCCCTGGTATAATGTGCACAAGATATATGCCGGTCTTCGCGATGCCTATGCCTACACCGGGTCAAAACCTGCCCTGAATATGTTTCTAAATCTCTGTGATTGGGGTGTGGAGCTGACTAAAGGGTTGACCGATCAACAGATGCAGCAGATGCTCGGCAATGAGTTCGGCGGTATGAACGAGGTCTTTGTAGATGCATATGACCTTACCGGCAACGATAAGTATCTTACAACTGCGAAACGCTTTACCCATTACGACCTTTATGACGGGCTGCACGACGGTGTTGATAACCTTGACAATAAACACGCCAACACTCAGGTGCCAAAGGTAATAGGTTTCCAGAGAGTAGGGGAGAGCGCTGACGATGCCGACTATACCAAGACTGCCGATTTCTTCTGGAACACCGTTGTCAACAACCGTTCTCTCTCCATCGGAGGCAACAGCCGCAGAGAGCATTTCGCCTCGGCTGCAGATGCCAAGAGCTATGTTGACGACCGTGAGGGTCCGGAGTCTTGCAACACCAATAATATGCTCAAGCTCACAGAGGGACTTTTCCGTCAGAACCCCGACAGCCGTTATGCCGACTTCTACGAGCGTGCCCTCTATAATCATATCCTCTCCACCCAGCATCCGGAGCATGGTGGCTATGTCTACTTTACATCTGCGCGTCCCGGTCATTACAGGGTCTATTCAAAGCCCAACAGTGCTATGTGGTGCTGTGTAGGCACGGGTATGGAGAATCATGGTAAATACGGGCAATTCATCTACACTCACTCAGGCGACTCGCTTTCGGGTGAAACGTTGTGGGTCAATCTCTTTATCCCTTCCGAACTTAACTGGCAGCAGAAGGGTGTCAAAGTGCGTCAGGAGAACAAATTCCCGCAAGAGGAGGCTACGGCATTGGTGGTGAACACATCTGAGCCAAAAACTTTCACTATGAATCTGCGTAAGCCGGCATGGAGCAACGATGTGAAGGTAAAGGTGAACGGTAAGCCTGTAAAAGCTTTGGCTGGAAATGATGGCTATATCGCCCTCAACCGCGAATGGAATGACGGCGACCGTGTTGAGATGTCTCTGCCGATGCATGTGGAGCTTGAAGAGCTTAACTATCTTCCGCAATATGTGAGTATAGTGCGTGGCCCTATCGTGTTGGCAGCGCGTTATCAAGGCGATGCTGGGTTGCCCGGTCTTGTGGCAGATGATCATCGCTGGGGACATATCGCCCACGGTGAATTGGTGTCGGTGTTTGATACCCCCTTGCTTATAGCCAACCGTAAGGACTTGGTGAAGAAACTGAATGCTATGAAACCTGTGGCAGGAAAACCGATGACCTTTAAGGTGGATGGTTTGGCATCTGTGAAGAGTGGCAAATCCGGTGCTGTGGCAGATAAACCGACTGACATTGTGTTGGAGCCATTTTCAGGTATCCATGATTCGCGCTATATGCTTTACTGGCTATCCATGACGCCGAAAGAGTATGCCGCATATCAGGCTACGGCTCTTAAGGATGAGGAGATGCGCCTTGCTCTCGATGCACGCACTGTGGATGCTGTCAACACAGGTGAGCAGCAGCCGGAGGCTGACCACGGTATGAAAAACCGTAACTCAGTGAGCGGTAACTTTAACGGTGAGCCGTGGCGTGATGCCTCCAACGCCGGCCACTTCTCGTATGATATGGCTACCGACGGTGAGGATAATCTGAAATTGAGAGTAAGATATTGGGGTAATGAGACCGGCGGAAAGAAATTCAATATTCTCATTGATGATCAGCCGTTGGCTTCAGTAGACAATTCAGGTAAATGGAATCGCAACGAGTTTGTGGAGGAGGAATATGAGATACCCGCCTTGATGCTATCCGGCAAGAAGCAGGTGAATGTGAAATTCGCTCCCGAAGAGGGTAATTCTACCGGCAGCATCTACCACGTGCGTCTCCTCAAGCCTTAAAATTTATAGGTAACACAAAGTGTGGATAGGCGACCTTTGAATCGTCTATCCACACTTTTATTCAGTAGGCCAGAACCGCACGCACAGGGAATGCATATGATTTGTGAGAAGGATATGTAAAGTTCTGCTGGTATTCATGTGATAACGCTCGTCCATCATGCTCACTCTCAGTGGAAGACCAGTAATAGGGATCGCCACGCCAAGAGGGATGGTATCTCATCCAACCTATGTGTTCTTTGTAGGGAATTTTGTCATCCAGTTTCACTTTTATCTCTTCATAGCGCTGCTTAAAAAGAGATTCATATTGCCCAAGCTCAACAAGCATACCGTTACCCGGCAGGTACCAGCCGGAGGTATTCATAGGAGCCTGCAGAGGTTCCTGCCATG
>CAMWTL010000043.1 GCA_947177145.1 uncultured Porphyromonadaceae bacterium | reverse complement strand
CAAACGACTTGGTGTGAAAATCTTCGGTGGGTCAAACTGCAAAGCCGGCAATATCCTGAAGCGTCAGCGTGGCACTCAGCATCATCCCGGTCTTAATGTAGGTATGGGCAGAGACCACACTCTCTTCGCTCTTATTGACGGTGTTGTAGTGTTCTCTACCGGAAAAGAGGGACGTAAGTTTATCAACGTTCAGCCTCACCAGAACTAAAAAATCCCTTAAAGCTCTCCTCGAATCTTATTTCGGAGGTATAGCTTGAGAATAAAAGGCATCTCGATTTTAATCGGGATGCTTTTTTTGTGAATAGTCTCTGTTTCCGAAAGATAACGTAAGGATAATTGAAGAAATGCGATTTGACAATTAATTGTCAAATCGCATTTCTTCAATTATCTCGGTAATTATGAATTTTACATATTCTGAATGCGGAAGGCACGATAGGAAAGGCGGTTCTCGCGAAGCTCTCTTTCGTGTCTGCGGGAACGGAGCACGATAGCTTTACGAATCAGGAAATCACTTGAATATTTACCTGTACCCATTGTAAGGAATACCAATGAGCCTAAACACCACATAAGTGCCTGTGCGTCGAACACTCCTGACATTATTGACATTGCTGCTATGTAGCCAAAGAAAACGGTTGATACACCCATTGCAAATCTTGATAGAAATCCTAAGGCTAACATGCCGCCAATTATAATCTCACCTAAACCTAAATATTGTGCTTCGATTAAATTAGTTGTAGCTGCAATTTCACCTGATAATATAAAACTTCCGGATACGATCAAAAGAGCTGAGAACAAAAGCCGGAACACTAACATAGATTTTCCAAAACCTTTTACGCTGGGTGATGATGAGGCAAAAAGAAATTTGGAGAAGCTATTTTTTTCGGTTCTTTTCTGTTTTAATGACTTGGAACTTTCTGTGGTCAGGAAATTTAAGGCTGTTTCGTGACGAAAGTGAAGGGCACCAAGAGTTTTGCTAACAGGATTTACCGATATAGTTTCAGCTATGTTCATAGTAGTAATTAAATTTAATTTAATAATGGAATTTAAGTGGAAAGTTGTCCAATTTTTGATCTTATGGAATTAGATGCAATCATTGGTTGTTTGGCATTATAACAAATGGGGGTGAGGTATAGTTGAGGGATACAGTGATTATTTTTGTAAATCTTTTGGAAAATGCCTTAAAAGGTATTATCTTTACATTCGATTTTTAGACGAACTGAATGAAGCGAATAGGAAAATTATATTTTCGTTACGGGACTATGGGCTCGGCAAAGACAGCACTCCTTCTCACAACTGCTTATAATTTTGAGGAGAGAGATGTGGCTTATCTCTGTTTCAAACCGGTGACGGATACTCGTGAGAAGCGAAGTGTGATAAGGAGCCGGATAGGGATAGAGCGCGAATGTAAGTGGATCTATCATGACACTGACTTATATGAGGTGGTCACCAGAATGCATGAGGAGGGAGGAATGGTTCCGGAATGGATGCTGGTGGATGAGGCGCAATTCCTTACTCCCATCCAGGTGGATCAGCTTGCAAAAGTGGTAGACGATTATGGCTGCAATGTGATGTGCTTCGGGCTTCGCACAGATTTCCAGACCCATCTTTTTGAAGGCTCTCGGCGGCTGTTTGAGATTGCTGATTCGATAGAAGAGGTGAAATCTACTTGTTCCTGTGGTCGTAAGACCATCGTCAATGCCAGAATTGATAGTCTCGGACGCATCGTCACGGAGGGGGAACAGGTGGAAATTGGCGGAAATGATAAATACATGTCCCTTTGCAGAAAATGCTGGAATACTCGTCGACTTGATAGTATGAATAAAGGTCAGCTGCCTTTATAGACTCTTGTTACAATCGATGGAGAGAATATAAATATGCATAATCCGGAATCTAATACGATATGATAGATAAAGAAACACGAAAGGAGATTATCTCACTTATAAATAGAGAGGTGGTGCCTGCAATTGGCTGCACCGAACCTGTGGCAGTGGCTTTGTGTGTAGCCAAGGCAAAAGAGCTGTTGGGAGAATTGCCACAGCATATAGAATTATATCTCAGTGGCAACATCTTGAAGAACGCAATGGGTGTCGGTATTCCCGGCACAGGTATGATCGGGCTTCCCATTGCAATTGCTTTAGGCGCATTGGTCGGGAAATCGGAATACGGACTTGAAGTGCTAAGGGATGTGTGTCCTGAAGCTGTCGAGAAGGGTAAGGAATACATAAAAGAGGGTAGAATCTCGATAAAGCTAAGTGAGGATGCACCGTCAAACCTGCATATAGACGTAAGGGCTACCGGTGAGGGTGACTCGTCGAGCCGAGCTATAATCTCTAAATCGCACACAGGTTTTGTTTTCCTCCAACAGGGTGACAATGTCCTGCTTGATACTCTGTCGGAGTCTTCTCCTGTTGCTGAGAGTGAATCTGAGGATGTAGCCTTGACTCTTAAGATGGTCTATGAATTTGCTACAGAATCACCGCTTGAGGAACTTGAATTTATACTTGAGGCAAAGCGGCTCAATAAAGCGGCTGCCGAACTTGCCTTGTCCGGTAATTATGGACATTCTTTGGGTGCCACTATCCGAAGCAAAGGCACTGCTCTGTTTGGTGATTCTCCTCTCGACCATATGATGAGCTATACCTCGGCAGCCTGTGATGCGAGGATGGGAGGTGCCCAGATTGCTGTGATGTCTAATTCAGGAAGTGGTAATCAGGGTATCTGCGCCACAATGCCTGTGGTGAGCTATGCAGAGGATATCAATGCTGATGAGGAACACCTGATACGTGCGCTTGTTCTTAGCCATCTTACAAGCATCTACATTAAGCAAAGTCTGGGCAGATTGTCAGCTTTGTGTGGATGCGTTGTGGCTTCTACCGGTGCTTCAAGTGGCATAACATATCTGATGGGAGGAGATTATCATAAGGTTACGGCTGCCGTGAAGAATATGATAGCCAACCTCACCGGCATGATATGTGACGGCGCGAAACCTTCTTGCTCTATGAAGATATCTTCCGGTGTATCCACAGCCTTGATGTCGGCTATGTTGGCAATGGAAAATAGATGTGTCACTCAGGCTGAAGGTATCATAAGCGACGATGTGGACCGTTCAATCAGAAACCTCACTTCCATAGGTAGGGAAGCTATGAGAGAGACTGATAAGCTTGTGCTTTCAATTATGACAAATAAATAGAGTTATTCTCTTCACTGCTTAGCTCAAATCATAACTCTGTAGGATTATATCTCCACCCACAGAAGTTTGATTGTCACTTTATAAGGTGTAGCCACCTTTTTCGGCTCCGGACCTAAGTAGTAAAAGAAAGTGTGCTGAATGTCCCAGCTTGGTATGGAAGCCAATCTTGACTCTCCACCGGGAACGCAGCAGCCTACTTCAACATCACGGGAGTGTAACATTCTGTCTTTAAGGTCGAGATACGTTATGCGTATTCCGACCTTATTTATTTGTTTGGTTGAGGAATTGGTGATGTGGAATGATTCTTTAGACGATGGAGCCGGTTTATCGTAGCCTGAAAATGAGATAGAATCAGTGAAGGAGTTTATCTTATTATTTTCTGTAAAGTTACCGGTGGAATTGGCATTATTGAATGTAGTGTCGTCATTACATATAAGGCAATCAGGAGTATATATCCTTTTGGGTTTCTTTGTAAGGAGGTCGTTGGTCGCGTTGCCGCTTCTTGGCGTTTCAATCTTATGTACTTGTTTTATTTTCTTTGCGTTTGCATCAGGCTGACATATGAAAATTGTCGGCAAGCTGAAAACAAGGGCTGTGATAACTAAATTTCTACACATAATAGGGAAACCGGACTTTCAGATAGATTATGAACTTGTTAGCGGGAGAAGAAAGCAAAAGAAAGCATTTAGAGGTAGCGTGGTTGCCGGCGCGAAGATCCGTTGCCATCGTAGGAGGGGTAAATCTTGACCATACCTATAGCCGGGGTGGATGAGGTATTGTTGCCGGAAGTAGTATTCATACGTATTACACGCCACATTTTCGGAAGCAATATGGAGGGATTGAAAGTGAATCTGAAGTTAAATTTTGGCTTGGTTTGCTTCAAAATCATAGTCTCTCCCTCATCATTTATTTGGGCTACGACTGTTTTAGGCTTTAGAAGAAGATCATTTTTACGTTCAGTATAAAACTGAGCCTCATATTTGTTACGTTCCGGTGTGGCTGAGAGGAGTCCGATTACTTCTCCCGGATGCATTCTCACATCCGAGGTCTCTACCACACGTATTTCAAATATGGGGAGTTGAGATGTTGACAATTGCTTCTTTTGCGTCACAAGCACCGTCACACCATCTTCCGGATAGATCCAGATGCCTTCCGGACTTTGCAGAGGCAGGGAATCGCATAGTGCCTTTGCCGCATCTATATCATAGATGGTATCCTGGTTGACTGCTGATGATGAAAAAAAGCCGACACAGACCATCAGCATCGCAATGACGGCTGAAAATCTGTGTCGAAATGAAATCAGTGTATGTTGCCGAGAAGTCATAACGGCTTACTGCTTTGTAGAGAAGGTGTAGGACAAACCGAAACTTAATACTTCTCTCAACATAAAATGTTTCCACTTTGTAAGGGTCTCAGTGGAGGTGTCATAGCGCATATGGACATAGATTTGTGTCGAGAGGAAGCGGTTTATCTCAAAGTTGAATGTATGTTCCCAATCAGCAAGGAAATAAGTGTAATCGGAGAAGAGGAAAAGACGTGTCTTATAGCCTACGTTATACCTCACTTTCCAATTCATATTGAATTCAGCATTGCTACCGAATTCGCTATGGGTATGCTTGTCGGCTGCAATATTAAACTGCCCATGGTCAATTTTATCTGAAATGCAGGTCTTCAGATTGTATGAGAAAGGTGAAATGGTGGCCGTAAATTCAAGATTGGGCTTCTTGTTGGAGTACGACATACCAAGACCCATATTGAAATCGCCCGGTGAGAGGAAAGAGGCTTTCAAATTATGCGAATTGGTCTGATAGTTTTTAAATATCTGGGTCTTAAACTGGGCATTGAAAGAGTAATACCATTTCTTGAGAGCTTTAAGACCCGTGTTAAGATTCCATTGGAAGATGTCTTCCGAGATGGAGTATTTATGCACCTGATCCTGTGGAGTGGAGTTTAAACCAAGCTTGTATGAGAGGTTGCTCTGAAATAGCAGATTGGGGTGGTAGACTTGGTTAAGCTGCACATTCCAGTTGGCACCGAGGAGAAGGGCGATATGATCGTTACCACCCTGATACCAGTTGGACGAAACGTATGCCTGGGAGAATTGTGCCGAGGCATTTACATTATGAAGCCAATGGATTTTATTGACTACCTCATCCGGCAGAATCGCCTTTTCAGCCTCTATCTGGGGGAGATCCAGCTTCCTTAAATATGCTTCAAAGGTCACCTCATCATCCGGCAGGGTAGGGGGTACCGGAAGATCCCAGTATGCGTAATCTATAGAGGCAGGATGATAGATCATTGTAGCATACATCAGGTCGTCCTGCATTCGCATCTGGTTGATGGCGGTGCGAAGCTTTTCGGGAATAGGGTCACCTTTTAAAATAGCCAACTCCGGAGGAGCAGGTGCCTCTTCTTCCACAAGTAAAATGTCCTCTTCCGTCTCCGGCGAATCAGTAGCCGCAATCTCATCTATCTCCAAATAACCTGCAAGATTATCTGAAACCGAATCATTGGTAGCAACTTTCATGCCCTTATAGACCGTGGTATAGTCTATTTCAAGCTTCTTGTTAGGCTTTATATGGCGGAAGGTGGAGAAAATCCAAGGTCCGGCTAACCTGTTTACGACAGGGGGTTGAACATAGTTTTTATCAAGCTCTGAAAGAAGCTCATCAAGCTCTCTCACCCGGAAAAGAGTGGAGTCAATTTCCGGTTCTTTTTCCCGGTTCAACTCTTCTGTCGTAACGGGGGGGATAACTCTGGTCTGCGCTGATGTAGGGAGCGTCGTGCCCATAGAGAGAGACAAAATGGAGAGGAGCGCAATCATTTTTGTTGATTGTTTCATTCTTCCTTATGGTTTAATTAGTAGATGGGTTAAGGGATGCGGTAAACGCTATCCCGACATAGTAATTTCGATATGTAGGTCTAAATCTAAAGCATAGAACCCCGATTATTTCGGAAGGAGCTTCTTGTATTCATCAGAATTGATGAGACGATAAGCCTCCTTGAAAATTGGATCGTGAGTATTGTAGACCTTGTAATAGGTAGCGTTATCATAAATATCCCGACCAATCAGAGCCTTGATGACCATAGAGAAAAGTGGGGTGCTGAGTTCAGCTTCTTTCTCATCTAATTCCACTCCCTCTTTGGTTGCCAATGCAAACAGGGATGAAAGCATTTCGGGCGATACGTTGAAATCCCTTACAAAATCGGTATCGGTGGGATAGCTTGACTTTATGGCATTACGATTTTCATCAACGTAATTTATCACAAATCTATTGATTAGACCTTTAGCCATAACGTTGCGATAATATTTCGTGTTTTCAGTAGTGTCAAGAGCCACAAATTTATCCGGCGAGATACCTCCACCTCCATATATGGGGCGTTTGAGACGTAAAGTAGCCACTTTAAGCGAATCAATATACTTGATAGAATCCTGATGCATAAGTTCGCCTCTGTTGAAACGGTCGAGAATATCCTCCTGATATGCCTTCTGGTCACCTTTTTCATAAGGCTTCTGAATATCACGGCCCGAGGGTGTATAGTAGTGTGCCACCGTCAAGCGTATCATAGAGCCGTCGGGAAAGGGAATAGGGCGTTGCACAAGACCTTTGCCAAAAGTACGTCTGCCAACCACAAGTCCACGATCCCAGTCTTGAATTGCTCCGGATGTGATTTCGGAGGCAGAGGCGGAATATTGGTTAGCCATTACTACCAAACGTCCGTCGGAGAATAGGGGCTTTGACTCGGCTGGTTTTGTCGTGAGGTCTTGGCGGGATGAGTTGGTGCCTTGTGTATATACTGCCAACTGTCCCGGATTCAGAAACTCCCCTAAAATATCCACAGCCGCGTTAAGATAGCCTCCGCCATTGTCTACCAAGTCAAGAATCAGACGGTCCATGCCCTGACTTTTCAAGTCTTTGAGAGCAGTCTGCATCTCATGGGCAGTCTCAGCAGCAAACCTGTTGATACGAATATAGCCGGTCTTCGGGTCAACCATATATGCGGCGTCCACACTATAGATGGGAATGTCGGCACGTGTTATCGTGAAATCAATTGTGTCGCGCTTACCCTGCTGCATTCTTAACACTTTCACATCTACGTCGGTGCCTTTAGGACCACGCAGACGTTTCATGATTTGGGTATTCTTCATCCCTACACCCGCTATAACCGTGTCGTTGACAGTTATGATACGGTCACCTGCAAGTATACCTACACGCTCAGAGGGCCCTCCGCTAACTGTCTGAATTACGTAGAGTGTATCTTGGTTCATGTTGAATGAAATGCCGATACCACTGAAATTGCCTGTAAGCGGCTCATTCAGTTCGCGTGTTTCTTCCGGGTTGGAATATTGTGAATGAGGATCAAGCCCTTCAAGCATACCCCGTATAGCGTCTTCTACAAGTTTAGCCTCATTGACAGTATCAACGTAAAATTGTGATATTGCCGCTTCAGCCATTCGGAGCTTTTGGTTCTGGTTGACCACCTGTGCCCTTGATAGGCCGGTGGCTGTAAGGAGCAAGGCAGCTCCGAGAAATAAGAGTGATTTCTTCATCTAAATTTACTGTTTTATGGAGATACCCTTTGGTAAGGGGAAGTCTCCGGCAATGTATTGAGTGGCATCGAAGCCATTGTGGAGCAATTCTCTCACCATCGAACTTGAAATAAATGCAAGTTTGGGATTGCTCACTAAAAAAGTAGTATCAATATTGAACACTTCGCGGTTTATGTCGGCAAGGTTACGTTCATATTCAAAATCTTGAACAGTGCGTATTCCTCTGATTAATATGTCGGCTCCAATCTCTTTCGCAAAGACCGACGTAAGTCCGGAATAAGCCTCAACTCTAATCTCCGGATTTGACGCATACAGATCCTTAATAGCCTTTAGACGCTGGCTGACTGTCCATTCGCCGGGTTTATGCTCGTTGAATCCAATTCCGATTACCAGCGAATCAAATATTTGCAGCGCACGCTCCACTATATCTGCATGACCTACTGTGAAGGGGTCGAAGCTACCGGCGAAGAGTGCTTTCATATCTCCGAATCGTCCTCCACCACGAGATTGTCGATGATGAAATTCTGGCGTTCCATCGTATTCTTACCCATATAGAACTCAAGCAGTTTATCTACCGTGTCATCGCGTTTCAGCTTCACAGGGTCGAGACGCATATTAGGTCCGATAAACTCTGCAAACTCCACGTCGTTGATTTCTCCGAGACCTTTAAATCGTGTTATTTCTGCATTGTTGCCGAATTTGGCAATGGCAGCTTCACGTTCCTCGTCGGTATAGCAATAATAAGTGTCGGATTCGTTACTGTCTTCGGGCTTATTTTTTTTCTTTCTCTTAGTCTTGTTACGTCTGGTGGCATTCTTGTCGCGCACACGGAAAAGTGGGGTCTGGAGAATGTAGACGTGGCCTTTTTTAACCAGATCCGGGAAGAACATAAGAAAGAAGGTGATAACAAGAAGACGGATGTGCATACCGTCGACATCGGCATCAGTGGCTATAATCACCTTGTTATATCTCAGTCCGTCCACGCCCTCCTCAATATTCAAAGCAGCTTGAAGAAGGTTAAACTCATCGTTCTTGTAGACCACTTCCTGAGTCATACCGTATGAGTTGAGGGGCTTGCCTCGCAATGAGAACACGGCTTGAGTCTCGGCATTGCGCACCTTTGTGATTGTGCCGGAAGCGGAGTCACCCTCTGTGATAAATATCGAAGATTCCTCTCTGCGATCTTCTGTCTTAGAATTTGGCTTATAAGCATCGTTGTAGTGTATGCGGCAATCACGAAGTTTCCTATTGTGCAGACTGACCTTCTTGGCTTTCTCACGGGCAAGTTTTGCCACTCCTGCCATCGATTTCCTTGCCTTCTCGCTTGCTGCTATTTTCTTAAGCATCTTTTCGGCTATATCCGGATTCTTATGCAAATAGTCGTCAAGCTCCTTCTTGATAAAGTCGCCGATAAACTTGTTGATAGTGACCGAACTGCCCGGAGCTATTTCTTTACTTCCAAGTTTTGTCTTAGTCTGACTTTCAAAGAGTGGTTCCTGGATTCTTACACTCACAGCAGCCACCATACCGTTGCGGATGTCGGAAAATTCGTAACCTTTTCCTGAAAATTCCTTGATTGTGCGGCTCACGTGTTCGCGGAAAGCCGAGAGATGCGTGCCGCCTTGCGTAGTATGCTGACCATTAACAAAAGAATAATATTCCTCGCCATATTGGTCGGTGTGTGTAAGCACCACCTCAATATCGTCACCCTTCAGATGAATGATGGGGTAGAGAGGTTCAGCTGTCATATTCTCTTTCAGAAGGTCGAGCAGGCCGTGGCGTGATAAATATCTTTTACCGTTGAAATGTATTTGAAGACCGGTATTGAGATAGGTATAATTATTGACCATCGTCTCTACGAATTCCATATGGAATTTGTAGTCACGGAAAAGGGAAGGGTCGGGGAGAAACTGCACCATTGTGCCGTTCTGTTCACGGGTATCTGTCGGTGGCGTCTGGCGTACCATATTCCCCTTCTCAAAGTCAACCTCCACTTTCTTTCCATCGCGTACACTTGACACACGGCAATAGGTAGACAGTGCGTTGACTGCCTTAAGACCCACACCGTTCAGACCTACGGATTTCTTGAAATTCTTATCGTCGAATTTGCCTCCGGTATTGATTTCGGAAGCTACTTCCTTCACCTTGCCTAATGGAATGCCACGCCCATAATCGCGTATGGTGACTTCTCCCTCTTCTGTGAGGGTTATATCAATTCGTTTTCCCGCACCCATATTGAACTCGTCGATAGAGTTGTCTACCACCTCTTTGATGAGCACATAAATACCATCTTCAGCAAGGCTTCCGTCACCAAGCTTACCTATATACATACCGGGACGACGACGTATATGCTCATTCCATTCAAGATGTTGGATAGCGTCATCGTCGTAGCCGGCGGCATTTGTATTTTGTTGCGGGGGAATTATACGCTCCACCTCCTCTTCATACACGGATTCACCACCGGACTCTTGATTGAGCTCCGCTGAATCAGAGGCTGAAGAGTGGTCGTTAAGGTCACCATTCTGAGGGTCGGTGCCGGAGAAATCGTCAAATTGAAAAAGATCGTTGCTGTCTGTCATAATAAAGGAGGGATTATTCCCCACGCAAAGTTACAAAAAAGTTTTGAAATAACACTTCTGTCAGCCTGTGAAATTTGTTTTTGATAAGCTCTCAAGGCTACTGAAAGGGAAAGCCTGTCGTAAGATGGGCTTACGGCAGGCTTTCAAAATTTTGAAGAATAGAATTTAGATTGTAGCGGTGATTGGCCATACAAAAGCACGGAGACCCAAACGGGGTTTTGACAGGTCAAGCGCTTTGAGCTGGTTGAGCACCGGCTGCAGTCGGTGGTCTTCCACAATGGTCAGGATTGCTCCCCCCAGAGAGGGCCACGCATGGGAACCGTAATGCGGTTCTCCTTTTACACTGCCGCGCCCGTGTACTTCGCCGAATGAGGTGAAGCCCCGGCATGAATTTTTCTCCAGGAGCTCGATGATAGCTTCATGGTGAGCCTGATCGTAGGCTATAAATACTGCTTGCATAATTCAAAATCTTACTTTACTTTCTGATACTGCTTCTTGAGTTTACGGCGGACGTTCTTAACTCCGTTACCCGCGAATACACAGTAAAGAACGGGCACAAATAGAAGTGTAAGAATTGTGGAGAAGGTGAGACCGCCAATCACAGCCGTACCCATAGGCCGCCACATCTCAGCACCCTGTCCACTTCCGACTGCCATCGGCACCATACCAAGGATTGTGGTGAGTGTGGTCATAACCACCGGACGTAGACGTGACTTACCACCAAGGATCACCGCATTGCGTATTGACATTCCTCGCTCACGGTTGAGGGTAATATAGTCGATAAGCACGATACCATTCTTCACCACGATACCGATAAGCATAATTGCACCGATCATACTCATCACATTCAGCGTGTGGCCTGTTAGCCAAAGAATAAGGAATACACCTGAGAATGCGAAGAGAAGTGAGGTCATGATGATGCCGGGATAGGTGAGACTCTCAAACTGGGCTGCCATCACTATATAGACAAGGATAATGATAAGCACACCGAGCATGAGGAGGTCGGAGAATGAATCCTGCTGGTCTTCTACAGAACCTGACAGACCGATTGTAATGCCGGAGGGAAGATGCATCTCGTCGATCATAATCTCAGCCTCCGTCACAACTTCACTCATAGGAACGCCATCGACAACTGCCGAAACGGTGATGATACGTTCACGGTCTTTACGCTCGATGGTAGGAGGGGTGAAACGCTCAACCACTTTTCCTAATTCTTTGATTCTTACTCCGGCACCGGTCGGGGTGTAGACAATGATATTCTCGATGTCGGAAAGAGAGGTACGGTGATCCTTGTCATACATTACCTTTATATCATATTCTTCACCATCCTCACGGAAGCGAGATGCCACGGAACCGTTGATACGGTTTCTCAGATAATAGGCGGCTGTCTGAAGGTTAAGACCATAAAGAGCAAGTTTCTCACGGTCGAAATCGACTTGGTATTCCGGCTGATAGTCTGAACGTGATATGGTGATGTCGGCTGTGCCGGGAATGCCCTCAAGAATTGTCTTCAATTGCTGGGCTACAGAGTCAGTGGCTGTGAAATCATAGCCATAGATTTCGAAGTCTACCGTGGATTGACCGCCCATGCCGCTGCCACGACCACCGCCGACATTGACCTGGGCTTTCTTAAACTCAGGGAAACCCTCGGCTATGTCCTTACGCATATTTTCAGCTATCTCTTTGATTCCGCGTTTACGGTCGCCCGGATCGAGCAATCGAATGTTCATGGATATGATGTGCGAACCGTTGTCAGATAATGATGCGAAAGTATTGTCAGAGCTTGCCGGACCGACAGTGTAACTTGACACCAATATTTCCGGGTATTTTGCTCTCCATAGGGAGTCGAGACGGCGGGTGGCATCTTGGGAAATCTCAACACGGGTGCCGATTGGGGTCTCAAGCGACACACCGAGTCGTCCGTTATCTTGAGTCGGGAAAAATTCCGTTCCCACAAACTTCATAAGGAAAATAGAACCCACAAAGATTCCAAGACATATAAGTATCGTCACGGTGCGGTTTGCCACCACTTTACGCAGTAAGTTCGCATAACCGTCGTCAAACTTATCAAGACCCTTTTCAATGGGGGTAAAGAAGATTTGATAGATCTTGGAGTGTTTGTTGTTGAGACGTAGCCACTGAGAGCAAAGCATCGGGGTGAGTGAAAGCGCACAAGTAGTAGAGATGATCATCATAATTGTCACCATCCAGCCAAGCTGACGGAATAGCACACCTGTCATACCGGTCACGAGCGTTAGCGGGAAGAACACTGCGATAAGGGTAAGGGTAGAAGCGATTACCGAAATAGCCACCTCATTTGTGCCGTGTACGGCAGCCTGTTTCGGGTCGGAGCCACGTTCAATATGTGTGGTCACGTTTTCAAGCACCACAATAGCATCGTCAACCACCATACCGATGGAGATGGAGAGCGCGGAGAGAGAAACGATATTCAGAGTGTTGCCTGTTGCGAACAGATAAATAAATGATGCAATCAACGAGACCGGAATCGTGATAATGATGATAAGTGTGGCTCTCCAGCGACCGAGGAAAATGAAGACCACAATCATCACAAACAATAGGGCGTAAAGCACTGTCTCCTCAAGTGAGGCGATAGTGTTGCGGATATTGTCTGAGGTATCAACGATTACACCGAGTTTAACGTCGGAAGGAAGGTTTTTCTGAAGACGTGGGAGCATCTTCATGACCTTATCTGAAATCTGCACGGAGTTGGCTCCGCTCTGTTTCTGGATAATGATCATGGCACCCTCCTTACCTCCGATATAGGTTTGCTGGGTACGCTCTTCAAGAGAGTCGTCCACACGTGCCACATCTTTAAGATAGACCACCTTGCCGTTGTAGCTTCCTACAGGAAGGTTTTCCATTTCGTTGGTCTCGTCAAATTCACCTTGCACACGCAGGGCATACGTGTTGGACCCAATATCGAAAGTACCTCCCGGCACATTTCTGTTTTCTGCTCCGATTACGTTGGCAATAGCCTCAATGGAAAGATTATAAGATTCAAGACGGTTGGGGTCGCAATAGACGTGTATCTCTCGTTTGGGGGCACCGGAAATTGACACCGTACCTACACCGTCTACACGCGCCAACGGGTTGGCAACCTGATCGTCAAGAATCTTGTAAAGACCTGCCATACTCTCCTTAGCCTCTACGGAGAGAAGACAGATAGGAATCATATCAGTTGAGAACTTAAAGATGATGGGATTCTCGCTGTCGTCAGGCAGTGCTGACTTTACCATATCGAGTTTATCACGCACATCATTGGTGAGCACGTCTATATCATATCCGTACTCAAACTCAAGAGTAATCACAGAGGTGTTCTCACGGGAGTCGGAAGTGATATGTTTAAGGTGCTCTACTGAGTTAAGCGTATTCTCAAGAGGTTTCGTGACATTCTGCTCGATGTCTTCGGCTGACGCACCCGGATACATCGTGATGACCATAATGGTGTTGGTGTCGATGTCGGGGTAGAGGTCGATAGGAAGTTTTGCCAGAGAGAAGATACCGAGGATGATCACCGTCACGAAGCAAAGGGTGGTCATAATCGGCCGCTTCACGGCTGAAGAATATAATGACATCCGATAGGTGTTTTTAGATTATTATGAAATGGGATTTGAAAAAGACCAGAGGGTTTTATTTTGTTACCTCTACGCCGTCGGCAAGACGTGCTTGACCGGCAATGACTACCTCATCGCCGTCGTTGACGCCTGAAAGAAGCTCATAGGCATTGCCAAGACGCTGACCAAGCTCAACCTTGTTATAGTTTACATGACCATCCTTATATACGTAAACGTAATGGTTGCCGGAACCCGGCTGCTTCACGACTGCGAGATCAGGTACGACCACATGTTCGGCAGTGCCGAGATTCAAGGTCACACGGCCGAACATACCGGGAAGGATACGGTCGCCGGGATTCTGGACAGTGATTTCCGCTCCGAAAGTACGGCTTGACGGGTCAACGGTAGGGGAGACCATCGTTACGGTTCCGTTGAATTCTTCGTTACCGTAGGTGTCGAAGGTCACTACTGCGGGCATACCTTTCTTAACATGCGACAACTCACTCTCGGACACATTTATGACAATCTTGACCGGCTGCACACGGGCTACGGTGAGAATCGGAAGGGCTCCTGTCATATCGCCCGGATCATAGTTGCGGGCAGTCACCACTCCGCTTATGGGAGAGGTCAACACGGTATTCTCACGTATATTGCGCAGTGCGCGTTCGGCATTTGAAAGAGTGTTCTGGGCATTGGTGAGCTGTAGCTGCATTTGGTCAACGTTCTGTTGTGTGCCTCCTCCGATCTTCAACAGTTCTACGGCACGGTCATAGTTGAGTTTGACATTCTCAAGGTTGGCACGTGCATTTTCCACCTGAATCTCATAGCTTGTGGTGTTAACGTCGTCAAGCACTACGAGTTTCTGACCTTTTGCCACCTGCATACCCTCATCCACATATATTTCTTTAATACGGTTAGGAGTGGAGGAGGAGATATTGTTAATCAAATCCGGTTCCACAGTGGCGGTGTACACACCTTGTTGTATGACTTCGCGGCTCTCAACGCGCTCGGTCTTCACCAGCGGTTTAGTTTCCTCAGAAGTTTGGTTTTTCTCCTTATCAGAGCCGGAACAGGCAGCCAACAGAAGAAGCGACAGACAGGCAGAAGCCTTTAAAATATATCTTTTCATAACTTGGGTAATTTCAGAAAATTAAATATATGGATTTACTCGATTCCCTTACCGAGCAGCATATCAAGTTCGGAAGTGGAGACGAGGTAATTATAGATGGCTTGAAGATAGGTGAGCTGCGCTGCTGTGTTGGCAAGTTCACTGTCACGCAGATCGAGATAGGAGGCAGCTCCGATTTCGAAACTCTTCTGCATAATCTGATAAGCTTTGGCAGCCTGGCGCACTCCCTCTTCGGAGGTTGAAATCTGCTTTGCCTCACGGTTGATATTATCAATAGCAAGTTCAACCTGCATATTAAGTGAGTTGACGAGATTCTCTCTCTGGAGGTCAAGTTCCTTTCTCTGCACCTGCGCCTGTTTTAACCCATAATATTTTGAACCTCCTGAGAAGATGGGTACAGACAATGCCAATCCAACGTTGCTAAAAGGATTAAATTCTTGGTTTTTAAAAGGAGAACCGTTGCTGAGTGAGAGCCACGACAGATTGAAAGACGCAGCCAAAGTTGGAATCCACGCGAATTTCTTAAGATCTATGTTTTTATCAAGAATCTTTTTCTGTATGTCGAGTGAACGCAGGGAGGTATTGCCTTCAATCGAGGTGTCGGCTCCTGTAGGATAAGCATACATTCCCGATTGATAATCCTTAAGTGTGGTCTTTGGCACAATTTCAGTATCAGCTGCTATGCCCATCAGCACTTTAAGCTGAAGTGAGCATTGACGGATTGCAATGTCAGCCTGAAGAAGTTCCGGCTCTATATTCTTGACCTGCACTGAGGAACGCAATACATCATATTCGGAAGCTGTGCCTGCCTTATGCTGCTTCTCGTAGATTTCAGCGTTCATAAGTGCAATGTCATAGTTCTGTTTCACAACTTCGTGGGAAGATATTGCCAACATCAGGGCATAATATGCCTTATTGACATTGTTGACCAAATCAAGACGGGATGCGCGGGCATTCTCAAGATTTGCGAGAATCTGAGTGTCGGATATGCTGATGGCTTTCCAAAGCGTCGGGGCAATAAGAGGCATTGATGCGCTGAAGCCCATATTCCAGGTATTGTCGGAACCCATTTTCAGGCTTTGGCTCTGACCGCCCATATTCATACGGATTGTCTGAAGCTCAATGGAGCGTTGATAAGCACCGGAAAAATCAATGCTTGGGAACACACCTGCCAAAGTCTCTTTCTTGGCATAGTTCACTTTCTTCACTTCCATATCGGCAATCCTGACAGTGGGATTATCGCGTAAGGCAATTTCTACACATTCCTCTCGTGAGAGCGATAGGGTCTCAGCCATAGTCGGCAGTGCCGATAAGCCTATCAGTCCTAAGAGAGGAAGCAACTTCTTTAAAATGTTCATTTATTTGATGTTATTAGCAGTTTGCTTGTTTTGTTTGTCTGTTTGTGAGGTTTGTTGGTTAAGTGAGGCTACAACATTATCGAGCATCAGCATACCAAGCGGCGTGGATATTGCCCGTAGGAAACTGATACAGATTGAATCATATGCTTCAAGGAGAGTGATGTCGGGTGGGAAAAATTCCTCCATTCTTTTAAGTGATTCCATCTGTATCCATAAGAGGCGGCATTGGAGCATAAAATTGACATCTTTTCGGAAGTAGCCTTCATCTGCTCCCTGCTGAAGCACTCTTACATAGTTTTTAAGAAAAATCTTTTTGTGGTCCGAAGAATGCTTTTTGGCATCGGAGAAGAGAGAATCCATATCACGGAAAAAATCAACGTTGGCTTTGCTCATTTCGTCACGATGATAAAGGAAGCCACGCAGAATCCCTTCCATAATATTTGCCGAGGAATTAAAAATTTCCTTAAGATTGGCAGTATGTTTTTTATGTGATGCCTCAAGCGCACACAGAACCATTTCATTCTTGCTGTTGAAGATTTCATAGAGCGTACGCTTTGAAATCTGTAGGGCTGATGCTATGGAGTCCATAGTTGTGGCTTTCAGACCCTGCTTCAGCAGCAGTTCACCGATTGCATCAATAAGGGCATCGTAAGCACCGGGAGTCATGTCTTCTCTTGTCATAATATGGTAAGAGGAGTAAGATGGAAAACATTATAATTCGAGTGCAAAGGTAAAACAAAAAACTGAAAACCGCAAAACAGTTTTCAGTTTTTCTGTAAATATTGTATAAATCTTGCCCAAATTAACGATCTGGTGCCTTATATTAAACAGTGAGAGTCTTATTTTAAGCTGTGGGTGCAGGGATATGAAGTTTTTCGCGAAGATTCACGAGCATATCCTTTGTCATTGCGTCAAGATCGAATTCAGGTTTCCAGCCCCATTCCTCACGGGCACAGGAGTCATCAAGGCTATTGGGCCATGAATCGGCAATGGCTTGGCGCAATGGATCAAGTTCATATTCCATCTTGAAATCGGGCACATATTCCTTAATCTTTGCACTGATTATCTCCGGATCGAAGCTCATGGACGCGATGTTGAAGGAGTTGCGGTGTTTGAGCTTAGAGGGGTCAGCCTCCATAATCTCAACTGCGGCACGCAGCGCATCGGGCATATACATCATATCCATAAATGTGCCCGGTTTAAGCGGGCACTTGAAGGTCTCTCCTTTCACAGCTGCATAATAGATATCAACGGCATAATCTGTGGTGCCGCCTCCCGGTAGGGTTGTATAGGAAATAAGTCCCGGGAAACGCACAGATCTTGTATCAACTCCGAAACGCTTGGCATAATAGTCAGAAAGAAGCTCACCTGTCACTTTGGTGACGCCATAAATGGTATCGGGACGCTGGATGGTGTCTTGAGGAGTGTGGTCGTGAGGTGTGGATGATCCGAACGAACCGATAGAACTTGGTGTGAAGAGGGCACAGCCTTTCTCTCGTGACACTTCAAGAGCGTTGTAAAGACCACCTACGCCGATTTTCCAAGCTAACTGTGGACGAGCTTCAGCCACGGCACTGAGAAGGGCTGCCAGATTATAAATGGTGTCTACGTTATATTTGTCCACGGCTTCAGCTATCTGGTGGGGATTGGTGATGTCAACAAGATGTGACGGCCCACTCTCAAGAAGAATGCCTTTGGGTTCGGCTCCGGCAATATAGCCTGCCACTACATTCCCTTCCGGATAAAGGGAGCGCAATTTCATTGTCAATTCGGAGCCGATTTGCCCGGTAGCTCCGATTATGAGGATATTCTTCATAATGATTTTAAAGTAACTCGTTGTTGTCTCTGTCAAAGTCAGGCACGACAGGAAGCATACCTGACAATAAAAGAAGCCACGCGGTGATAAATTTTTCTGCAAATTTAACACGAATAATCGGAAAAATACTTAACTTTGGACAAAAATTTTCGAGGTCATACCCTGTAATGTGGGTTTGATGCTTGACATTTGGCAACTTACCTTATAAACTTACATCATGTATAAGAATTTTAAAACTCATCTGGAGAAAGA
>CAMWTL010000042.1 GCA_947177145.1 uncultured Porphyromonadaceae bacterium | reverse complement strand
ACAGCCAAAGGCGGTGTAAACTGGAATATCGACCGTCATAACAATGTCTTTATCAACGGCGGTTATATCTCAAAAGCACCTTTCTTCTCTTACGGTGTATTCCTTAACTCAGCTACCAGCAACGCCATCAATCCTAATCCGAGAAATGAGAAAATCGGTTCTGTAGAACTTGGTTATGGCTTCCACTCACCCATCTTCTCAATGACAGCAAATGCGTACTATACAAAATGGATGGACCGCAGCGACCGTGAGACAGTGAAGCGTGGTGAGATTTCACAGGGTCCGGATGCCGGAAGCTACTTCTCACTTTCTCTTGAAAATGTAGCCGCACAGCACATCGGTTTCGAGTTGGACTTCGCTTTCAAGCCTACCAATTGGTTGGAGTTCCAAGGTATGTTCTCTTGGGGTGATTGGAAATGGTCTAATAATCCGAAGGGTTACTACTATAACGAGTTGGGTCAGCCTCTCAGCAACATCGTAAACGGAACACTCGCTTCAGGAGTGCTTGCAGAAGACCACGCTTGGGGTGTAATCAACCAGAAGAACCACAAAGTCTGCGGCTCTGCACAGACCACAGGTGGTCTCGGCGTCACATTCAAGCCTTTCAAAGGCTTCCGCATAGGAGCAGACTGGACTGCCAGCGGACGCAACTATTCTGACTTCTACTTAGATGCCAACTCTCTTGAGGTTAACAAGACTCTTACGCTCAACGACCCATGGGAGATTCCCTGGGGTAATGAACTCGATCTCTCCGCAAGCTATCGCTTTAAGTTAGGCGGGCTCGACGCCACCCTTTATGGCAACGTCTACAACCTCTTCAACTATTACTATGTGAAGGATGCACAGAATCCCTACAACGTAAAGGGTGAATGGAACAACGCTACCTATGTAATCTATTCATTCGGCCGCACCTTCTCACTCAAATTAAAGGTCAATTTCTAATTCCACTAAGAAATTTATTTATGAAAAATATAATTTTAAAATCGGGCAGTCTGCTTACAGGAATGATCTTGCTCACCGGCTGTAGCGAGAATGCCTGGAATGACAAACTCGATGGCTTTAAGGAGCCTCCGGTCTATAGCAAGACTGAGACTGTAGATTATACCCTGACAGCGGCAGACTATAAGAAAATCTCTTCCAACTCTACCAACAGATCGCTTGCAGCTGCCGACGGTGAAGAAGAGGCTTTGGCAGCCATCGGAAACAACGGCTATTTCTCATCAGCTGCCGAAGCGCGTAAGTATATTCCGGCTTTCATCTCGAATTCTTCATTCCCCTACTTCAACATGAACAACGGTTCATCTGTAAAGGTGGGTTATGATCTTATCACCAACCAGCCTGAAGAGGTGCTTGCAATCAACAAGGAGGTCAAGACCTATACGGTATCGGAAGAAAATTACCAGGAAGCCTGGGGCAGCACCGAAGACTTCATTAAAGGTTTTGCGCCTATCACTCCGGCAGCTGCATCAATTCCTACCATACTCCTGAATGAATATCCTGATGCTGCCAAGGGAGACTTTGCAGTAGTGGCATATGAAGAGGCGGCAGTGAATCCGGTGTTCGGAGGCAGTGCTGTCGAAGAGCCGACAGTATACATCGACCAGCCCTTTAAGGACAATATGGACGGCTTCTATCTTGAGGATATCCTTCTCCCTGAGGGTTCGACATACGTATGGTCGCTTGATTCTTCAAGAGGCTATATGAAAGCTTCCGGATATGTCAATAAGAAGGACTGCGACTCTGAAGGCTGGTTGATTTCCGACGAGTTCACACTCAATGAGAATGCGAATGCAGTGCTTACGTTCGATCAGGCTTTCAACTACTTTACAGATGCGGCTACCGCTGCTAAGGAAGCAACCGTTAATATCCGTGAAAAAGGTAGTGACTGGGTTAATCTTACCGTGCCTACACTTCCGGAGACTATGGGTTGGACTTTCGTAGCTTCAGGCGACATCGACCTCTCTGCCTATAACGGCAAGACAGTGCAGATAGGCTTCTGCTATAAGAGCACCGCAGCCAAAGCAGGAACATGGGAAGTTAACAACGTAAAACTTGCCGACGGTGGTGCCACCCGCACAGGCTCAACACGTGCAGCTCTCGCTGCTGTCCCCACTGTGGGCAAGAACGCCATCTATACATTTGACGGCAAAGCGTGGACAGTGCCCGGATCAATGGTAGTGCTTCAGCCGGCTGACTATACAGCTATGGGACAGAGCTACGGAAACCTCAGCGGCACACTTCCGGAGCAGCTTCTTCCGGCTTACCTCGCCAATGCCCTACCCTATGCTGCCGAAGAGGCTGCCGAAATCGTGGTATATAAGTACTATAACGGGTCAGCTACATCTTACAAGGCTTCGCAGCTTACCAAGCTTGACGGCAAATGGGTGATGAATAACGGTGCCACTGTGGAGAAATTCTCAAGAATGGATAATGTATGGAAATTTAATCCTTCTGTAGAATTGGTTCTGCCGTATGCCAGAAATACAGATCCCACTTATTCCTACTTCATGGCTGTGAAAGATTGGGTATTCACCAACGTAACCAAGAAGTTATATCCCAATGCAGAACCTGCCAACGGTTCTCAGCCCGGTCCTCCGTTTATCGACTACCGCAACAATGCAGAATTCTATTCCGGAGCTTCAGCTTACTATGGCAATGTCGATGTGCGTGCTTCTACGGCTAAGAACAATGCTCCGGAGGGCTACACAGGCTATGATGGTTTGTCAGATGAAGAGATTTCCGAACTTATTCTGAAACGCTTCACTACCGAGACATTCCCCGGTGCTCTCTCCATGGTTAATCCGGATGCAGAACCGGTAGCTGGTATGGAAGTGACCTATACTATCACTTTCACAGCCTACACCACTGACGGTACCAAGGAATATACAGTAGAGTATGTAGTCACAGGAAAGGGTCAGTTCGAATTCAGAAATTTGTCAGAATAACCTAATTTTATCCTTTATAGGATATTTGCGAAGTAAAATAAGGGAGGAAGCCGAGCGGCTTCCTCCCTTACTTTATCGTAGATGATTATACACTGAGTCTATTATATGGTTGATTGAGTCGCGAGGAATATAGCCTGTGGTCTGTTTTTTTATTTCACCCTTCTCGGTAAGAAACAGGAGTGTGGGTATATTCTTTATACCATATTTTTTAGTGATATCCTTATTTTCGTCAGTATTTACAATTACGCAATCTATTCTCCCGATAAAATCATTTTTAAGATTGGCAAAAATCGGTTTAAGATCCTGGCAAGGCTGACACCAGTCTGCTGAGAAATCTACAATCATTGGTCTGCCACCCGTAGGAATGATACCTTTCTCTGTAATCTTATATCCATCGGCAATTATTTCTTCAAAAGACTCCACTTCAATCGGTTCCAATGCCAAAGAGTCATCTTCCACCAAATGATCAGCGGCTTTTTTACCACCGGAACATGCCATCAACCCGATAGCCAATGTCGCAACACAAGCATAAAGCATCTTTTTCATACCAACTTATTTAAATACATCGTCATAATGATAAACCTCCCAAAAACCAGGATTCCAATGAATGTTCCCTAAGTCGGAACCTCCTATCCTCTATGCCCTACTGACAATAACTAAACCCAAACCTTACCCTCTTAACGACAAATAACACAATTTCTTATAACATCTTCTCATTATAACGCCATATAATTTGAAATTTATCCTCTCCCCCGACGTTATATTAATGACAAGATAAAAATAAATATGAACCGACAACTCCGACATATTGCCCTGATTATTTCCATCATATTCGGATTCACCCTCGCTGATGCCGAGACAGTGAGTCAGAAAGAGGCATCGCGTATTGCCGAAAAATTCTTCAATGCGGCTGCCGGACAAATTATGGCGAAACCGAAATTGGTATTCAATGGAAAGCGTTTCACTACCAATCGTCTCTTCACACCTTTCTATGTATATAATCATCCTGCCGGAGGTTCTGTAATAATCTCCGCTGAAAACAAAGCTATGCCTATACTCGGTTATAGTCTGAAATCCAATTTCAGCCCTGACCATATCGACCGGGACCAAATGAAGCTTCTCTCCGAATATGCCCGCGACATTGAATATATCCGCTATGACAGCCGTATCCCTAATGATGCAATAGAAGCTTGGGGAGATATTGCCGACTGCATAGATTATACGCTCAACCGTTTTTATCGCGACAATTATTTTGAGCGACTCGAAAATGATGACAATGTTTGGATAATGCGTCGCAATGCTACGGAATTTCCAGGCATCGGTAACCTTCAGGCTAATGAGAACACAGAGGAGGAAATAGAGGATATCCCCTTTTCATTTTATGAAGATTTCGTTGCTGAGACACGTGCCGAACAGCAGCGTCGGCTTGATATGTTTGATGCAAAAATAAATATTGTAGAGCCTAAACTCCGTTGGATTGGGGGCGGGCACTTCGAAGCACAGCTGCCTGAGCAAGTCAGCATGGTAAGAATTTATAATATGGAAGGAGCCCTGCTCCGAGAGCTGACCTTCCGTAATACGGACACTGCCGTGTTCGACCTTGACAGCGAACCACATGGATTTTATTTCGCTCTTATCAATGACATTAACGGTAAACCCTACGGATTCAAACTCTGCAAATAACCTAACATTGAAACCTTAACTGAATATGTTTAAGACCAAATCTTCCTGCATCATCTCTTTGGTGATAATACTCGCTCTGGTTATAAGCCTTATGATTCAGAGAGCACCATGGTGGGTTTTCGTAGCCTTCTTCTTTGGATATATGTCGGTATTCTCAAATCTTATGACTCTGTTGATTGCACCTAAGAATCCATATGCAGGACGTACACTCACAAAGTGCGCTTATGTATTCGGCGCACTTACTTTCATAACACTCTTAGTCGTACCTTTAATATTGTGGTGGCTATAACATCACGAATTCTTTGCAGAACTATTAGCCGACTTATCAACTGGTTTTTCTACAGTCGTATTAGTAGATTTGTCGGCTGACTTATTCGATGCCTTGTAGTTCTGTATGCGGTTGATGGTCTGACGAAGCCAACCCGGCACGATGATCGCACCAATGCCCAAATATACATAGTAGGAAATGATACGCCAGAAGATTGCCAAGATAAGGGCAAGTCCGGCAGTGGGCACAAGGTCACCGTAATATTCTGAGAATATCCATTCGCTTATACCTGAGCCACCGGGGGTCGGGCTTACCATCAACACTATCCAAATCACAAATTCACGGGCAAAGATAACCCACTGCCAATGGTCAGCCGCAGCTACAAAACCAAAAAACAAGGCATTTACAACCAAATATCTCGAAGTCCACGACAACGCCGTGCCACCAAACACCTCCAGCCAAAATCTGAAAGGCTTTTTACGCAACTCTATAGATGTGGCAACCATATTATCGCCTAACGACACAGCCTGACCTTTCCATTTCTGTAGCCAACGCCAACTGAAAATCTTGTGAATCAATGTTCTTACCCATTCCGGCTTCCAAATTATTCCGGAGAACAATATCAAAGTCCATATGAAGATACCTGTATAGACAATCCAGAAGGTAAGCTTTATGCCGTGAGAAAAACTTATGCCCACAGAGGAGAATATCTCATTTGCCGGGGTAAGCAAGACAACGATAGGACATGCAACCACAAAAAAAAGCTCATCCAAGAAAAGAGTGGTAATCATCAGCGTTGTAGCCCTACCGAATTCTATCCCTTGAGAATTAAGAAAAACCATTCCCAATGAGCTGCCACCCACTGCCGACGGAGTTATGCACGATGTGAACTCACACAGCAAATCGACTTTGAACGCTTGGGTCCAGCGCAGTTGTTTATCGGTCAATGCCCTGAAGCGCCAACTTAAACCAAAGTCTCGCCCAAACATAAACATCAAGGCTAATATGATGCAAATCCAGGTGCGGGCATCAAAATGTATACTATGCCAAACCTCAGCCAAATTCTCCTTCTTTGCGTCGTGCCAAAACATCAGCACTACCACGGTCAAGCCGATAAGCACCGGCAAAATAATCTTCCACGCAGAGAAGAAGCTTTTATCCGGAGCCGCAGCTGATGGGTTATTCGCAGATGTTCCCTTTGAAGTTGATGGTGTATTCATATTAGTGTCGCTCATCTCAGAATCTGTTTTTCTTACTTGCGGTCATGTCGTTTTATCAGCGAATCGTAACGGTCTATCACTTCCCCTACCACATCTTCCCAGCTCCTTACAAGCGTATCACGAGCACCTTGCGCCACCCTCCTCATTTTTTCCCGGTCAGTCGCCAGACCTCCTATCATTTCAGCAAACGCCTGTGGAGTACGTGCCACAAGAAAGCCGTTTTTACCGTCGCTCACCACCTCCGATGCAGTGGAACCCTCCAACAAGACCGACGGTG
The DNA here is from genome assembly GCA_947177145.1 of uncultured Porphyromonadaceae bacterium. Lineage (GTDB taxonomy): Bacteria > Bacteroidota > Bacteroidia > Bacteroidales > Muribaculaceae > Lepagella. Next base: position 12,281 of record CAMWTL010000042.1, on the reverse strand, counting down.
TGCCCATAGCCGCAGCTTCTCTCACTACCAAAGGGGCGTTATCGTAAAATGACGGGAAAAGAAAGAGATCACTTGCAGCATAATAATCGCTCAAAGCCTCCCTGCCTGTAATTACCCCGTTAATCTTAACACGGTCAGAAAGTCCCCAATCTACCACAAGTTTCTCAAGCTCACCCTTGGCATAGCCATTGCCGATAAAGTTCATCCTGAAATTCACTTTACCTTTCAATAGCTTCAATGCCTCAACAATAATCCTGATACCCTTTTCCCATATATGCTGACCCACGAAAAGAAGAGCAATCTCATCGTCCTTAAAGCCGAGCCGCTTTCTGGCGCCCTGCTTATATTCCCACAAATCTCCGGTGATTATGGAAGCGAAATCATTGCCGTTCTCCACCACTGTCAAAGGTCCCTTATATCCATACTCCCTGACCGTATCCTCCACATATGCCTGAGGTATCCACACCTCATCGCATGCATTGAAAAAATTAAGGATTCTCTTCATAATGATGGGCACCATCCAAGGCGTATGATTAAAAGAATGTTCAAGATCCGCCCGGTATTTGGAATGGAAAGTACCAATAAGAGGTGCCCCCTGTTTTTTCTTTACGTAAACAGCCAACCTGCCTGACGAGAAAGGACAATGGGCATGGAGAATTCTGAAGTCGGTGTCGCGAAGCCGTTTCCAGATGAAGGGATCAAGTTTCGGATAACCGTAACGATAAGGCTTTCGGGAAGCGATGGGCAATGAGAAGAATCGCATCACAGAATATTCATAGTTATCTTTCTTAGGATTCCATGGAGTCACCACACAAGGTGTACGTCCTGACTTATTAAGCCAGTGACCATAATTCTCCACGGTAAGAGTCACTCCGTCAAGAATAGGAGGAAAACTGTCGTTGAATAACCCATACAGACCCTTTTCCTCAGGATGTGGATATAGATGTGAGTATAGACTGCCCATTTCGGTTGCAAAATTAAACCTTTCTTAACATTTCTCCAAATTAAAACGGTTTAACTCCCTTATTTGTTTCCCTCGTTACATATCTCTTTTCTTTTTCCTCCTGATTATCATCCACTTCACTCATCATTTCCTTTTCTCGACACTCGCCGGACAACTGAGCATAATTGACTACGATCATCCGGAATAAGTCAGGCAGTTATTTCTTCAACTTAATTCGGAAACAACCAAATAATCTAAGGTGATTTTACGTTAAGTAAATAGAAAACTATATTTACAATCAGCTATGAAGAAATTATTCGCTCTGTGTCTACTTATGATGGCTACCGTGACTCTCTCGGCAAAAACCATCAAAGAGTTCGTTGTGACCACCCAGCCCCAGATGAGCTGCCAGAATTGTGAAAACAAGATCAAAAAGAATCTTCGTTTTGAGAAGGGTGTGACCAATATCCGTACTGATCTTCAGAACCAGCTTGTAGTGGTAACATATGATGCCGACAAGACAAATGAAGCCAACATAACCGAGGCATTCGGCAAGCTTAACTACACTGTGACTCCTGTAGAAGGGGCAAACGCTGCCACCGGCAAAACTTCTTGCCCTAAAGCATCGGCTTGCAATGACAAGACCACCTGTCCCAACACCACTGATTATCAATCCAATGCTAATTGCTCAAAAGATAAAGCAGCTTGTAAGCATAACGGTAAGAAATGCGATGGCAAAAAATGCGATGGCAAAGCTGATAAGAAATGCGACGGCAAATGCTCGGCAAAAAATTCCAATTGTAAAGACGGTACTTGCAAAGACAACTCTTGCAAAAAAGATAACACCGCCTGTAAGAATAAAAAGAAATAATCTCATAAATAATCAACCACAAAAAATGACGAAACCGCTCTCGGTCTCGTCATTTTTTGTTTCTCTAATCAATCACTCTGTATAATCTTCAGGTATTCGTCATATGGTATAAATCTTCCTCCCATAGTCTTTAGATGCGGGGTCTCAAACTGACAATCAATCAACCGTCCACCATTAGCAGCAAAAACCTTCGCCAAATAAATCAAAGCCAATTTACTGGCACTGGGCACAAGGGAGAACATACTCTCACCAAAGAAGGCATTACCTATACAGACGCCATAAAGACCACCTACAAGCTTGTCTCCGTCCCACACCTCCACGCTCGCTGCGAACCCCTGCTCGTGCAAACGGGTGTAAGCCTCTATCATTTCCTTGCCAAGCCACGCACCCTTCTTATGGACTCTCAACTCGCTGCAATTACGAATCACCCCGTCAAAATCCTCGTTGATGCTAACCCGATAAAGTCCTTTGTTAATCAAGTTGCGCATCGAGTGAGACACATGAACCTCCTCCGGGAAGATTACAAACCTCTCCATCGGGCAATACCAGTAAGGTTTGTCGCTATCCCGGAAAGAAAACCACGGAAAGATACCATAGCTATAAGCAAGCAACAAGCGGTCTATGCTCAAATCACCACCTATGGCAAAAAGTCCGTCCGGTTCACCCAATCTCGGATCGGGAAAACTTATCTCATCGTCTAACGCAAAAATCATAACAATATCAATTGACCGTTATTAACTTCTACTTCAGCGGTACCTCCGTTTTTCAGCTTGCCGAACAGAATACTGCGCATCAGCAACGGCTTCAACAACGATGAGATGACCCTGTCAAGCTCTCGCGCACCGTATTCTTTGGTGAAACCCTTGTCGAGCAACATCTTCCGTGCCTCTTTTGAAAGCGAGAGAGTGACGTTACGTGCTTTCAACTGGCTACGAAGCTGATTGAGTTTCTTCTCCAGAATTAATCCTGCCATCTCACGGGTCATATCGTGGAATACGACCGTACCCGACAAACGGTTAAGAAACTCAGGTTTAAATGTCTTCTTCACCTCCTTCATCATCGCGTCGCCGGTGCCTATGCTACTGCCAAATCCCACCTTTGCCTGGGCAGCGTATTGTGCTCCGGCGTTTGAAGTCATTATCAGCACCACATTTCTGAAATCGGCGTGATTACCCTTATTGTCGGTAAGCCGCGCATAGTCCATCACTTGAAGCAATATATTGTAGATGTCGGAGTGTGCCTTCTCTATCTCATCGAGAAGTAACACTACATTAGGATTCTTACGCACTGCATCTGTCAGCAATCCGCCATCCTCATAACCTACATATCCCGCCGGTGAGCCTATTAATTTCGCCACGGCATGTTTCTCGGTATACTCGCTCATATCGAATCTCAACAGTTCGATACCCAACTCAGCTGCCAAAACCTTAGCCACCTCTGTTTTACCGACGCCCGTCGGACCGACAAAGAGCAGCGACGCCAACGGCTTGTTTTCCTCTGTCAGACCTGCCTTCGACATCTGCACAGCCTCCGTGACCTCGTTTATTGCCTCATCCTGACCAAACACCTGTGCAGCCAAGCGTTCACGAAGCGTTGCGAGACGTTCCTCATCGTTTTCATTAGTAGCCAATGCCTCTACCTTGCAAATTTTAGCCAAAACCGAAGCGATAAGCTTATCGTCTACTGTGAGGCTCCCTGCCTCTCCGGGATGCATCTTACGGTAGGCACCTGCCTCATCAATAAGGTCAATAGCCTTGTCAGGCAGGAAACGGTCGGTGATATGGCGTGCGCTCCCCTTTACAGCGAAATCAAGTGCATCATCCGTATATGTCACTCCGTGGAATTGTTCATACCCACCCTTTAATTTGGAAAGTATCTCGCGTGTCTCCTCAATCGAAGGCTCGGCTATATCAATCTGTCGAAAACGTCTCACCAGTCCCTTGCTCTTGGCAAAGTAGCGTTTATATTCCTCATAGGTTGTGGAGCCGATAAATCTTATCTTGCCTGCCTCAAGATAGGGCTTAAGCATATTTGAGGCATCCATAGCACCCTCACCTGTGGCTCCGGCTCCCACCAGGCTATGAATCTCGTCAATATATACGATAGGATTCGGCTCGCTGCTGATGCCGTCCATTATCATTTTAAGACGCTTTTCAAAGTCTCCCCGAAATTGGGTTCCGGCAAGCAAAGTGCCCATGTCAAGCTGGTAAATCTTGGCATCCTTCAGCGAGTCAGGCACAGTGCCGGCATTGATAAGCCGCGCTAAGCCATACACAAGTGCTGTCTTACCTACGCCCGGTTCGCCAATATGCAGGACATTATTCTTATCCTTACGACTTAACACACGCATAGTATGCTCAAGCTCCGTCTCACGCCCTATCAGGGGATTACGGTTTTCAAGATTGTCGTTCACGCATACCACGAGGCTTTTCCATCCTACAGCATCACGGGCAGCTCCCGGATTCTCACCGGATTCATCAAACTCATCGAAATCCTCATCCAAATAATTATTCTCTGCCACATCGTCTAATAAAGCCGCAGCCGGATCATATTCACTTACCAGCTCACTCATAAAAGATGCCTCGTCGAATTCCGCCTCCGAAAGCAACGTATATGAAGCAAGCGAATCCTGAAGGTCAAAGAGAGCTTTTACCACATGGGGAATGGTCATACGTGTCCTGCCGCAACTTAACACCACACTGGCAGCTATACCTAATACCTGCTCCATCTGTATACTCAGTTCTTTCGACGGAGGCATATCCGGACTTAGCTTATCCAAGGAATCTATATATGATAAGAGGGTCGTTTCGATAGCATGATAGTCTGCCCCGCTCACGTCGAGCACCCTCCTGAATTTCACCTCACCAAGCAAAGCCAGGAGAAGATGTTCGGGAGTGGCATACTCATCTTTGTGTTGCGCCACGAGATCAAACATCTTTTTCAAGAGTTTGTCCACGTCATGAGAATATATAATAGGTGTGTCCATTGACATCTAATCTATGTAAAACATTAATCCACTATGCTTCAGCCATAGTAAGGCGAAGAGGAAAGCCCTCCGAACGAGCCATATCAGTGGCAAGAGCAATCTTTGTGGCGGCTACATCGTAACTGTAGGTGCCCACAGCAGCCTTATCGGAATGATGCACCTGAAGCATCAAAGCCATGGCATCCTCCTCCTTTTTATGGAATACGGTTGTGAGCACAAGCACTACAAAGCCCATTGTGGTGAAATCATCATTGTGAATAAAAACAGTGAATTTCTTCGGTGGTCTAACACCCGACTTAGCGCGTGTCTTCGTATTCGATTGTTCGAGTGGCATATCCTTTCAATGAATTATTCGTGTGTCTTATACCTATATAGACTGTGAAAATTTAACAGTCAAAAAGGTGGGAAAATCTATTTGACTTTCCCACCTCCTTGAGGTGCCAACCAGATTCGAACTGGTGTGAACGGTTTTGCAGACCGGTACCTAACCACTCGGACATGGCACCATTCATATTTCAAAGGTGTAATCCCATCCCTTTCTTTAGTTAAGGAATTATTTGTATTTTTTATCCCTTTGCGAGTGCAAAATTAGACAATTCTGTTGAAACCACCAAATTTTTCTGCAAATTTTTCTAAAATTATTTGCAACTTCCTAATTATCACCTCTATAAGATTACTTATATTTTGAATAGATACTTACACCTTTCTGCTTTATGCGCTTCACATCCTCAGGATTATCAGGATTGACCTTATACTTTGAAAGTGGCGGGATCACAACCTGTGTACCCGGTTTTATCCTGTCCGGATGACCTAAGAACGCCTGGTTCTCCTCATATATAATAGGCCAAAGATTAAAGTTGCCATAATGCTCCTTAGCCATAGTAGTAAGGTAACGGGTAGTGGAAACAACGTCGTAGACGGGTGCATCAGAAGCCATGGTAGGCACCGCATTTTCTCCCGACTCACCGGCATTTGAAGCAACCGGCTGCGAAACTGAAGATGGAGCAACTGAAGAATCGTCGCTGCTAATAGAATCAGACACGGGCACACCCGAAAGTGAGCCATCATTTTCCACGTCTTCCTCATTTTCCACCCCATCCTCCACCGGAGAGTTTTTCGTCAGCATATTGCTTACTTTTTCAGGCATCATATCAAACTTCACACCAATCAGCATGACCACAGCAATGATTGCGACGGCAGAAAGGAATCCGATCAGGAAACCACTGCCAAACCGGCTACGACTCTTGCCTGCCACTGCCTCATCATCCTCATTCGCCTCGGCAGCCCCAAACCGGATTGTCTTTATAGTTTCCTTAGGAGCAGGACTTTCCTTATCATCAAGTTCACCGGAATCGTTATCACTCATATTACGCTTTCGAGTGGCTGCGGAAGAGAGTGGCGAAGAAAAAGATATGACAGGTGTTCCCGGCTCCTCCTTTTCCTCTATCTCATCCACCTCAACGGGTGCCTTATCCTTTTCGGAAACGGCGGAAGCCGAGTCTGACTCATCATCCTCAAAATGTTTGTCCTTGACACTCGTAATGTCATAGGTAATTATAACAGGCCCTACAGCTTCAGCCTTCTTTAATTTTTCGGGAGCCTCGGATACAGGTTCAGCTACTTTCGACTCAGGCATAGATTCTGACACTTTCGACTCAGACATAGATTCCAAGGTGTCCGGCACTTCTGGCTCCTCATGTGTTTCCAAGTTCTTATCCTGTTCGGCAATAGTCAGTATGTTGTCCGGATCAGAAAAATCCTGACTTTCTTCCGATTCCACCGAGTCCTCAGTCTCAGCAATTTCGTTTTCATCAGCGAAACTATCCGACTCTGTATCGTCAACTATATCCAAAAGCTCATCGGTAGGCAGCGCATCAGAAACTTCCACCGCCTCAAATGCCTCAAACGGAGCATTCACAAGTGCGGCAAGTTCTTTGGAAGCCACAAATATCACCTTCCGATGAGAGGGTATCTCAATTTCTTCTCCGGTAGTGACATCTACGCTCTTACGTGCATCCACATCTGCCACCTTGAATGTGCCGAGCCCCTTGATCCTCACATTCTCACCCTTTTCCAGCTCATCACCTATAATGCGGAAAAGCTCTTTGAGGAAATCCTCGCAGAGTTGCCCCGGCTGACCGGATGCCAAGGCCACCATAGCCGCGAGTCCCGATAAAGTTATCTTATTCTCCATTGTTGACCCGTTGTTTGAGATTAGAAGACGACTTGAAATTAAGCACAATCTTTGGAGGTATCAGCAGGCGTTTCCCGGAAGCCGGATGCAACGCCACACGTTCCGTGCGCTTACGCGGTTCAAAGGTTCCGAACCCGGCTACCACTATCGAGTCCAATTGAGTTCCACACTCTCCAAGCGAGGAAGCGAGACCCTCTATCAGTTTCGTGGTAGTGGCGTGAGGTATGTTGAGTTTTTTCGACAGTGTGTCAATCAACGTTTTATTATCCATATCAAATTTAAAAGCCAAAAATCCATGCTTTCTCTACCGGCATAGATTTGAAATAATGTTTAATGCTATTTATCAGGCTTGAATTCATCAATGTTGACTTTATAAGTATGTATCACAAATCAATTAATATGTTTCTTATCGTCTCATAATGTGATCTTCCCAACCGTCTTTCAGTTACAATAGCGCCCTATTGCACCATCAAGACGGCTTTGATTCTCATCATTATATGCCGCCAAGCAATTATATCATTAATTTTTGATACCTACTTACTGCTGCAAAGGTAATGGTTTCCTTACATTAATCCAAAAATATTAACTTAATAATGAGATTTCAACAATCAATATTAGATTTAAATAGGCAAGTATTTCAAACTTTATTCAATTTTTTAGTCTTTACTATGTAATTTTTATCAGCAGTGTGCGTCTATTAATATGTGTCCCATTGATATAAAACACTAAAACCTGTTACTATAAGTATGAAATTTTTTAAATCATCACTCGCCTCTCTCCTTCTCATCTGCGCTTTACCTGCTTCTGCCCAGGTGTTATACAAAGTTGAAGGCAACGGACTAAAAGAACCCTCCTACATCTTCGGTACCCATCACCTTGCTCCGCTCTCGGTTATAGAGACCTTTGGAGCCTCAGAACCGTTCAACAGCGCCACACAGGTAGTGGGCGAAATCGACATGACCCAGAATCCTATGGAATTGCAGATGGCTATGCAGCCTCATATGATGGCTCCCGCCGACAGCACACTTACAAAAGTGCTTCCTGCAGATGAGTTTCCGGCTCTCAACGAGGAATTCAAGAAATGGGCACCTATGCAGGGTATGGAACTATCTATGCTTGACCCTATGAAACCGATGGTAGTGACAACTATGGTGACCGTAGGTATTGTGTCCGGACAAATCCCTGATTACAATCCTAATGAACAACTTGACACATGGTTTCAGGCAACCGGTGCAGCCAATGGCAAGAAGATTGTCCCATTGGAGACAGCCGAGCAGCAGGCAGCCCTATTATTTGATTTCACCCCTATCTCTCTTCAAGCCGAAGCACTTGTAGAGATGCTTAAAGATCCGCAGAAGTCAGTTGACAGTGCGAAAAAACTCACAGAGGCATATATGAAACAGGACTTGCCTGCCATGCTTGAGCTGAGTGAAAAAGATGACGAGCATCCTGAGTTTATGGAAGCCCTTCTCGACAAACGCAATGCTGACTGGCTCACCAAGTTGCCCGGTATATTTAACGACGGTTCAACTTTCGTAGCAGTGGGCGCATTGCATCTTGCCGGCGACAAAGGCGTGATCGAAGGACTTCGCAAACTTGGCTACACGGTAACGCCTATAAAGTAGTTAGTAGCGTGTAGCGTATAAATAGTAATGTTTAGTTAGCACTCGGTAAATGGTAATAAGAAAAGAGCTGCCAAATTGGCAGCTCTTTTCTTATTATATTCTGAAGTGTAAGCGATTAAGTCACTATAAACACTGCTAACTAACAGGAGCGGCGGGAGCGGCAGTATGCACACCGCCGATGGCTGGATCGGGAGCGGCAGGCTCAGGATGGGCATCATCCTGAGATGGTGCAGCAGTTTGAGCCGGTTGCATAGCCGCAGGCTGTGGGAAAGCCGACTGAGGCATCGGATAGCAGGGATTCTCAGGCGATCCACCGTTGTTGAAGAAGGGATAAGGCATACCGAACACCACATCCGGATTCTTTCCCGGACAGATATAACCGTCGATGATTGTATCGCGTCCTGACGGGCTCTCGTAAGTATATAGATGGAATTTGTGGAGCATTATCGCTATATGCTCGAACACGGCACTCATTATAGCCTCGTAAGGAATCCACTTGGAGGTGGAGGTGAAGCAATACACTTGGAAAGGTATGCCGTAAGGAGTCTGGGGGAGAGTGGTCACGAAGCAGTCGTTGCCGTCGCCCGTGCTGGCTATATTAGGATTAGCGTCAAGCCACATCTTCAGGTATGCACGGAACACACCGAGATTAGTGTCGATAGAACCGTCAGCCAAACCCGCGGGATTTGCAGCGTTCTGCTCCTTACCGGATTTCTTCTGAGCCACCTTCTGTGCTATCCAGTCCTGCATAAGAGGAATCTGTGAGAATTCGGCAAGCAACTTATCGTCGCAAGGCACCACACTGTCGGCATCGATCATATACGACCGCTGGATGCGCCGCGTGTTGCTCTGCTGCATGGTGCGATAGTTGGTGAAACCGTTACTTATAAGATTATAAGGGGGAATAGTAGTTGTGGTCTTATCCCAGTTGAGCACCTTCACCGCTGTGAGCGAAACCTCAGTCACCGTGCCGTTGGCATCGCCTACCTTGATCCAGTCGCCCACATGGAGAGAATCATTCTCTGACAGCTGCACACCGGCTACCACACCTAATATACTGTCTTTGAACACCAACATCAAGACGGCGGCAAACGCACCAAGTCCTGCCAAAAGCGAAGCTGGAGATTTGTCTACCAATATCGCCACAATGATTATGGCACACACAATCCAGATGATGCCTTTCACAAGCTGTGCAATACCGTTGAGGGGGAGTTTACGCTTATTCGACCGCTCATTTATATGCCTCCACATCACATTCACAATCAATGTGAGTGAATTTGCAAATATATAGCATATATATATCCACGTAAGGCGCGTGAGCCATGAAGACAATGCCTCCCTGCCGTTTAAGGTAAACTCAATAAAAATAAGGAAAACGATAGCCGGTATTATCCGCGCAGTCTTGGTGAAGAAGTTCTCATCACGCAGATAACCGTAGACCACAGAATGGAGACGGCTGCCGATATGGTTCATCATAAAAACCACTATCCATTTCACCACATAACCGATTCCGATGGCGATCAGAAAGACCAGGGTGGCGTAAAGTACCGTAAAAATAGTTTTGTTACCCTCAAGCCCTACGAGTGAAAGGAGGAAATCAACTACCTTCATCAGGAGATGGGCGATGGCATACGTGCCCTCCTGAGCCGGTTGAGAAAGATCGACTTTAGGCATCGCTTCCAATGCATGATGTACTTCTTCTTGTGGAAACATAGATTAATTGTTGAATAGATTTATTCTTTGATATGGAAAACTACCTATTACAGGTTTACACTATTATATACAATCTAATCGGCTATTTTGTTTTTACCTCATATAATATATCCTCTCACGAAGCCGCCGCAGCCAATCTCTCCACCGTGAATTAAAGGAGCAGGGAAAGCTGCCAACGGGCGCATATGTCAATATGTCGGATTACGTAATTTTTTGATATTAGCTGATTTAATTCTGCGTTAAAGAATTTTAACATTTCACCATCCCCAAAATTGCACATCAAAAAAGGGGATGTGCAAACAAACCAAAAATATGTTGTAAAACATAAAAACGCCATATCAAGCTGATTTTTCGCAAGTTAAGGAGTGTAATTTCTACACTCTTGATTTTTTTTTGAAAATTTCTCATAAAAATATTAGGAATCAATCTTTTAAAATTGTAACTTTGAACATCAAGGAATGAAAATTCTTAAAAAATCTTTAGTAAGTATGGAACAGACATTAGTCATATTGAAACCCTCCTGCGTAGCACGCGGCCTTATGGGTGAAGTGATCGGAAGAATCGAGAAGCGCGGCATCACCGTCATCGCAATGAAAATGATGCAGCTTGACCTTAATATCCTGCGTGAGCATTATGCTCATCTTGTCGACAAACCCTTCTTCCCCGGTCTCGCTGCCTCTATGATGGCTACGCCCGTGGTATGTATGGTTCTTAAGGGAGTCGATGTGGTAAGCGTGTTCCGTGAGATGGTAGGCGTCACCAACGGTCGTAAGGCTGCTCCCGGCACTCTCCGTGGCGATCTCTGCATGAGCAACCAGGCAAACATCATTCATGCTTCAGATTCTGTAGAAAACGCCAAGATAGAGATAGCTCGCTTCTTCAAGCCTGAAGAGATTTGCGACTACACTCCGGCAAACATCTCATTCATTTACGGTGACGGCGAATATTAATAATTGATTACAACTATAGCTCGTTACAGAGCACGGCTCTCCTCAAAGATAAAGCACAATTAAGATGACTTTTTTTAAGAAATTAACAGCACTCGCTATCTTCTCAGCCCTGACTCTCTCAGGCGCAATGGCTCAGACCATCACAAGCAAATCACCACACTCCGACGCCCACAAGCAGCTTCTCGCCAATCAAGCAAAGAGCAAAGACCAGATTCGTCTCGTTGAGAAAAATACTTTCATAGACCTCATTGACGACATCGAGCCGGAACCCGACATCTATACCGAAGGCTGGAACAGCAAAGCGGTAAATCCTTTCAAGGAATCAGATGTGCCTGATTCAAAGCTTATCGACGTTACAGGTTACTTTATGCCCGTGCCGGGTCAGGTGACTTCAAACTATGGCTACCGTGCCCGTTTCGGACGTATGCACAAGGGTATCGACCTCGCCATCAAGAGCAATGATACTATCTATGCCGCTTTCGACGGCAAGGTGCGTCTCACAGACTATGAGGCAAAAGGATATGGCAACTACGTCATCATCCGTCACCCCAACGGACTTGAGACGGTATACGGACACCTCAACAAACACCTTGTAAAACCTGACCAGGTAGTGAAAGCCGGCGATCCCATCGGTCTTGGCGGTAGCACAGGTCGCAGCACAGGTCCTCACCTCCATTTCGAGACTCGTTTTATGGGTTATGCAATCAATCCCGCCGCGATTTTCGACTTTGCAAACCACACTACTCACACCGACCAGTATATGTTCAGCAAGAAAACCTATACAAAGGCTCGTAACTATGCTCCCGCCGGTAACCTTGCAAAGGCTGAAAAAGAGAATCCCTACCGCGCAGCCAATGCCGAGAAGAACACCTATACTGTTCGTAAGGGCGACACACTTTCATCAATAGCACGTGCTTACGGTGTCTCTGCCACTACCCTCCGCAAGATCAATAATATGGCTTCTTCGGATGTGATAAAGGTAGGTCAGGTGCTCAAACT
>CAMWTL010000041.1 GCA_947177145.1 uncultured Porphyromonadaceae bacterium | reverse complement strand
CCTTCCACCCCCGCGACATCGCCACCACCCTCAATCTTTAAAACTAACTATGCCTGTCACGACTGTCAAGATACGACCCAACCAAATCAAAATAAAGCTTCTGCTTATACGGCAAATTCAACTGATAGTAGAGGTCAAGCGATGGTACATTTAATTTTGTGGCAGTATTGTCAAAGATACGGTACTCTTGTTCACCTTGGTAGAGTATACTGTTACGATCAGCATACGAATTAGGTTCATCCTTATAATAATTTCTGAAATTAACACTCAACATCTGTTTGTCAGCTTCCTGCCAAACATAACGAAGTGAGGTCTTAAGCTGATTGTATTTAAACGGTGTCTTGGAGCCGATTTCTTTATTAGTTATAGTCTTGTCTGTGAAATGATAAATCTCCTCATTCTCACGTATCCAGTCGTTATCTCGCCGTTCCAAATTCACAACTGCGCTTAACATAGATTTCTCAGTATTATATCTTGCGGCGAGATTATAACCACCCCAACCACCGTAATTCGCTGCCTGTGTGAAGTCTCCATTAATATTTCCTCCAGCCATGCGGTACTTCACAACATAATTCATCACTGCCTTTACGCCGCCATATTGAAATCCCGGATTGTCGATATACTCCACTTTTAAGATTTCCCGTGGGTTTAAAGCGAGCACTTCCTCATTGGAAACCTCAACACCGTTTATTCGTAACTGCACGACATCCTGACCATCAATACAGATGGTATTATTAAGCATACTAACCGATATACGCGGCAGATTCAGGGCAAGAATGAGGTTTATACCGTTTGAAGATACTCTGCGTTGCTGCTCGTTAGGGGTGATAATCTGCCTATCAATTTTTCTTATCACAGGATCAGAAGAGATAATAACCTGATTAAGACGAATCACGTTCTCATTCATCACAATCGTTCCCACGACAAAATTATCAAGATTACGCTGAATGGGCTTATAACCCAAACAAGTAAACTTACCGATTACTCCCGACACATCGCAAGGTATCTTAAATCTACCCTCATCATCTGAAAAGCCATAAGTTATTACTGTGGAATCATTACGGGCAAGCAGAAGAACTGTTGCAGCTGCAATGGGTTCACCACCTGCTCCGATAAGCTTACCGTGATACTCATACTTTCCGTGTTGTAATGCCTCCACATAGTAGCCATCACCTTTTTTGATTACTGAGACAGGATTAAGACCTATTGCCTTACGCAGTGCATCATAAAGATTATCACTATTTATCTTTACCGACGTGATGTAAGAGTCAAGCTCATCATAGATGAAATTCAAATTCAGAGTCGGATTCTCTTCAGCCATACGGCTTAACGCCTCCGAAAGAGGCACAGAATTAAAGTGATAGTTGAATTTCTCTGCATTCATCCCTATGACATAAAATATGCCAATAATACATAAAATGACTTTCTTCATCTCAAATCTACGATTAAATCATTCTATGATTAAGATATTTTCATAAAGCACAATATTGATATGTGCGAAACTATTAAGCTGTTCTACCAACTCACTCAACGATTGCGACTGATTCCATTTGAAGTAGAGGCGCAGTGTCTTGGAAGTTGAGGTTCTAAATGTCACAGAGGCTCCGTAGTATTCGGCTACTTGGTTTATAAGCTGCTCAAAATTCTCCTCCTTGAATACCTTGATTTTCGGCGTGGGAAGAGTATCTTGTGTAACATTTGGTTGCTCACTATCTTTTACACGTAATTCTGCTACTGAAATATGTTGTATAGGTACAGGTATTTCAGATGTCTCCGGATGTTGTAGCGAATGACTTATCCCAATTGTGGCACTTACAACGGCAAGTGAAACGACAATTGTAGCAACTACTATGGCAGAACGACGCTCGAAAAGAAAATTGGGTCTCCTCCTCTTCCGATGTTTGTGAACAAACCGATTCCATTCCACATCAATGTCGGCATCAGTGGTCTCAGTGAGGAGGTTAGCAGCCTTTGACATAGTGTCATAAAGCTTTCTCGTTTCGGAATCCTCAAATAGTGTAGCAAGTTCTGCATCAGAAAAAAGCTCAGGGTGTTCCATTGCTTCAAGAAATCTGTCGGTATTATCTTTCATATTCATTGAATTTTTTTCGTAATACATCCAGTGCATGTCGCAGATGTTTATAGACAGCAATTTCACTGATAGCCAATTCTTCTGCAATCTCACCATATGTGAGACCGCCGGTAAATCTGAGTCTCACAACTTTTTGACACTGCTCCGATAAATCATTCTTGATTACATTATTAAGCCAAGCAACATCCTCATCCTCCACACGAATTTCATTCTCAGACTCATTCAGCTCATAGGCATACAGATGGTAAAGTCGACGACGAACCGATAAGCTACGGATATAATTCAGACAAGCATAGCGAACTCCATTATAAAGATAGGCACTAGTAATGGATTCAGGGGAGTCGGATAAAAGTGAAGCGAATACATCGTGTACAATATCACGTGCAGACTCCTCATCGTGAACCAGTCGGTTAGCGAGAGTCAACAGAGCTTTGAAGTGGTTACGAAATAGCTGTTCTATGTCATTTATTGTCATCATACAGCTATATAAAACCAAACTTCCGATTTTCCTAACCCCCTATGCATATTTTTCTATAAAAACTGCTGTCTCAAGTTTATATTTCCCAAACTCTGTTCTATTAATCAAATATTTAAAAATAGGGCTTTGCAAGTCAATACGATTATGACCTTTATGGCAAGTCTCGAATTATTATTTATTCAAGAAGGTAGGCAAAATGTTTGAAGAGGAGATCTTGTATCGTGATCTCACCATCTTCCAAGCGCTTTTTATCTGTAGTGCTTATCCTGTCTCTTACGGAGATAGAATCTTTATATTGTGCAGTAATATAGTTATCTTGACCTACTTTTTCTATAATGATATTACTGAACGGAGATTTCTCCTGAGTCGGCTTGGTATAGTTGATTGAATAAGGAATATCACGCACTTTTCCTGGAGTCGGAAGGAGTATGCCCTGATTAACAAGAGCAGCTATATCGCGTAACGCGGTGTCTTTGGACACTCCTGCGATTTTTTCCCAGTTTTTGGCTGTCAGTTTAGCATCATATCCATCAAGATATTTATTTATTACCATCCTCTGACGATTGTTCATAGAAGCTTGTGAATGAGTGTGCCAGAAAGTTGCCTTACGTAAGACAAGCGACAACATAGCGTTAGAATCATCTACAGCCGCCATAAAGGCGTTGAAGTACCATATAAGCCACTCTGTAATGTCGCCATTACCACGTTGTGTCCTTTCCAAGATCTTGTAATAATGATTCTTATCTTTCAAAATCTGTCGACTCAAGCTGTAGAAATGCATTCCATCTCCGTCCAATTCCGCCAGCACCATATCAGATATAGCACGTCCGATCCGTCCATTGCCATCATCAAATGGATGTATGCTTACAAACCAAAGATGTGCAATCGCGGATTTCAGTATTCCAGCCTTATTATCACTATTATTGATCCACTTAATAAAATTAGTCATCTCCACAGGCACGCGATCCGGAGAAGGAGCACGATAATGAATCCTTTCTCTTCCTAATGTACCGGACACAACTGACATCTCGTCAGTACGATAAGCACCGACTGAAATATCGGTTTTATTCGGAAAAAGTGCGTGATGCCAACTATAGAGTCGCTGTTCCGTTAGTAGCTTGTTTTGATTATGAGTTGCATCAAGCATCATCTCCACTATACCTTCCACATAATGAGTAGGATCCTTGCTTGCAGGTAATGAAACACCAAACTTGCGAGCTACTGAACTTCTGACTTCATCGGTATCAAGCCTAACACCTTCTATTTCAGATGAAGCAACCACATCGTTTGTGACAGCTTCCACTGTAGCCGCCAGCTGACTGTCGAAACCAATTGCTGCCATGCGTCCACTAAGATAGCCCAGACGATGCATTGATTGAAGTTGCAATGTGTTAACCGTCTCTGAGTCCCATATGAAATCAGTCCAATTGTCGTGTTCGTGTATAAACATAATCTTTTCGACGTTTATATTTTACTCACCACAAAATTACAAAAGCGAGTTATAATTCGCAAAATTTGCGAGTTATAATTCGCAAAAAAGGTCTTCACAGGAGCATAGGAGAGGTATTTATCTATAAAGTGGTCACGATGTAGCGTACTTTCACACTGTAACGCCTGACAATGCGTCGCATATTTTCCATACCGGAGCCACCGTCATAGGCAACGTTGCTAAAGGCTGAGTAGCCCGGAACCTCATTTGTGGTCTCCACTATTTCATATGGCATCATAATTTTTAATCCTTCATTCGCAGCAATCAACTCCGCTTTCTCCCTCGCGGCATCAAGTGCGCCCTTCAGTCCTTGACGGTTATACTCTCCGATATTCGAATTGTCAATCTTTACGATATTGAAATTTGATATGCCTTTACGGTTGAGTTTATCGGCAATAAGGTCAATCTGATCAAAATCCTCTACCGTCGCTGAGAGTCTTTTTGCCATTAGGAATGTGGCTGAAACCTCCCGATTACGATAATTGCCTAAATCTGATACTACGATTAGCGAGTCGGGCACTCCTGCCTCTTGGAGAGTCTTACGGACATCCTTTTCTATTTCCGAAAGCTTAACAATCGTACTGTCACCGAAAACTTTCTGCTTATAATACTCCTCCATTCCGATTTCAACAGTAATCCTATCAGGCACTATGTTCATAACCGCTGACCCTGAAACTTCAATAACAGGAGCATTAATGTCATCAGCTTTACAAGGAATAAAGTTTAGCATCAACACTGTCAATAACACAAAATAATGTTTCATCACTTACGATATTTAAAATTTTAATTCTAGATAATTAACTCTTACCTACTGTGGAACAGTCTTATTTAACCTCAGTTGTAGCTTTACGCAAGACAATGTACTCGGATGGCACACTGCAATTAAGCCTCATTATAGAGTCGTTTTCCATATCTACTGTGACAATGTGTGGCAGGATTTTACGCAGTGCATCTTCCGTAGCCATATTATCACATGCTATTTCGGTCATTGCGCCGTCACTCAAGCATATAGAATCTCCTTTAAGTGTATAATTCCCGGAAATGGCATTACAGTTAGTTATAATCGAATATGTACTGTCGGTCAGAAGGATATATTGACGTGATCCCGGCACCTCCTCTGAAGGACGCACATTGATGGAGTCACTAAGAACAATATTCTCCAAATACCACTGACCATGAATCTCAACTTGTTTTTTCTCGATATCAGAAAGGCGTTCAGTCTTTTGATTATTACCTGAACAAGCAGTAAGAAGTGTAACTGCCACTCCTAAAAGCGAAACCACTTTTTTCATAATTCCTATTTTATCAGTTATCACTAAGAATAAAAATAAATAAGTATCAATAAGATGAAAGGGTTTAGAAGAGGATGCCATTGATGGGGATGTGGGCACCGAGCACAGTGAGGGAATTGGCGACGGCATACGAGAGGATACGCTTGCGCGTCTCAATGGATTGAGTGCGGTTGGCATCAAAATTGGCACAAATATCTGGATCTATAAGCTGGAGTGCGGGACCGTGCATAATGTCACCCACGAATAACAAGCTGCCAATCTGATAAACAGTGTGCCCCGGAGTATGACCTTTAGCTGCAATCGGCATAACATTATCACCAAGCACCTCTCCCGGCTCAAAAGTCACTAATCTATTCTTATACGCAGTTTCAATCTGAACTCCCGTATTGCCCATTGTTTCCTTGATAAAGGTAAGTTCAGCAGCAGGTACATACACGGTAGCATTTGCAAACTCCGCATTACCGGACTCATCCAGCAAGCCGCCGATATGGTCAAAATGACCGTGTGTCAAATATATAGCCTTAATCTCTGACGGTTTGATATTTAACGCTGCTAATCTTTCAAGTGTCTTACCACCTTTGGCAGTCGGTAAACCGGTATCAAACATAATGTATCCATCCGGAGTCTTGACCACGAAACAGTTCATCGACGTGGGTACCTTCCCGTCAGGAGCCATAGCATCAACCTTTACCTTATCGGAATCGTCCGGTCCGTAATATAGGGAAGCAGGTTGGAATCCTTTATCAGCAGTAACTAAAGTATAAACTTCATAACCTCCATTCGTAAGTCGGAAAGTTCCTTCCGGCATCTCCCCACCCTCTCGTGCAAATACAGCTCCGACAGGGTTGTTCTGCCAATTTACTTGTGCCATACAACAAATAGAATTTAGCGCGATCACCGCAGTTAATAAAAATTTCTTCATTTCAAAAATAATCTAACTCAATATTATATATGTTAACATCCTACCCGGCGCACCGTGACTTCTCCGATGACTTGGATAAGCATATCTTCCATCATTTCGTTTGGAATCGTAACTACACCCCGGATGCAGATATATGTTCTCGTATTTAACACCACGCCGCAGAAAACGTTCCGTATTCACTCCCTGAAGATCTATATGTGGCTTACTTACAGCACCAGACTCATCTTTCGGATAAGCAACGCAATCCTTAAATCCCGCTTCTATAAACCGTTCAGCAAGAGCTGTATCTACCTCGTATCTCTTCTTACTAATAGAGGGACCAAAAACCACTGTCAACTGAGACATATCAGCTCCACGTTCCTGCAACGCATCTAAAACGTTGTCAACGATACCCCCCAAAGTGCCTTTCCAACCGGCATGGATAGCACCCACCCCCTCAATGTCGGGTGAATACACCACTATCGGCACACAATCGGCTGTGATAATGCCTATAGGTAAATCCTTCTCGAAAGTGATAATGGCATCTGTATCATCAAGGTTTTCAGAACGATCTTCCACTATTTTCACATTCAAAGAATGGGTCTGATTCGGTAGTAAAGCATAGTGTTTATAAAGTGGTTTCAAATCGCCTGCTTTATCTGAGTCTTCATTATTCTCAGGTGCAACGCACATTGCCGTTATTCCCTTATCACAAAATAAGATTTCCTCTGCAAATTTCTCTGTATCATTCATCTGTTGCTGGTCTTATTAATGATTCAACTACATCGACTAATCCACTTACTGAATCTACCCTGACTTCATTTACCACATAGCCTTCCGAATTTGCAGATATCGTAATTAGGGGGTCTCCCATAGGAGAAGCTGAAATACCCCGACGAGCCAAGGCTTTCACTGCCATATCATAATAGATTCCCTCACCTGTCAATCTCACAGATTTTTCCAACTTATGACATATCTGGAAAAGACCTGTAACCTTGTCGAATTGTATACCGTCACGTTTGAAATATTTCTCCAAATCCCCACTGATAGCTAAATCTTCCGGACTCCCTATTGCAACTCCATACTTTTTATCGACAAGCCAAACCCTATCTGAGATTTGCAGCGCCATATCCATATCATGTGTTGAAAGAAAGATAGTCATCCCTCTCTCCTTTGCAAGCCGCTGCAAGAGCTGCATAATTTCAACTTTACTCGGATAGTCGAGAAAAGCAGTAGGCTCATCCAAAAAAACTATGGGCGTTTCCTGAGCGAGAGCTTTCGCTATCATTACCTTCTGACGCTCACCGTCACTAAGCGTGTTGACCCTGCGACTACGCAACTCCTCTATACCCACCATCTCAATAGCCTCTGCCACGATATAGCGGTCAGTATCATCCATACGTCCCCAAAATCCTGTATATGGACTTCTGCCTAAACTTATCAGCTCTTCTACCGTCATATTTTCAAGATTAGGCTTCTCGGTCAAGACAATTCCAATCAGCTTTGCAAGCTCCGGATCAGTATACTCGACCAAAGCCTTATCCTTTATGAATATCTTCCCTTTGACAGGTGGAATAAAAGCAGTCAAGGTCTTCAACAGAGTAGACTTCCCTGCACCGTTCGGACCCAACAGACAAGTCAGCTCCCCGGAATAAAGAACTGCATTAATGTCGCGTGTAATCACAACCACACCGTTTTTATTGGCGTAACCTGTCTCCAAATCAACCAATCTTATAGTTTCCTTTTTATGCATATATCCATCTTTTTATCAAAGTTAAGACTCAAGTTTCCGCCGATACTTTGCGCTGAAGCATTTCTTCGGCAAAAGTAGCAATAACTCTTCAGATAATCAAAATTTAAGCAGCCGGGCAGTGTCGAGTGCATTGCGTACACGCTCATATTCTTCAGGGGTTATATCTACCTTTGGCCACGCTTTCTTATTCTTGGGATTCGCTTCCCGATAAGCATCACGTATCATCTGATGCGTCACAATATTGTCTGCCGATATATTATATTTCTCGATTATAGGGCGCATATATTCAATTGCGCTCTCTATTTGAGCCTCTGTAAGTGGCTCCACTAAGGTGTTGCCCTGAAACTCTATCCCTATCATAAAGAGATTTACCCTATACCGGTTGCCCCATTTCGAGAAACCCGCGTGCCAGGTTATCGCCTCCGGAGGAGCAAGCACATATCGTGTACCGTCCTTGTCTATCACCACATGGCAACTCACCGGATTCGACGGGTCGCAGAGATCTTTCACAACGAGGTCTGCACTCCCTTCGTATGCCGTATGATGAAGCACGATGCCAGCCACTTCATTCTCGCCTTCAAATATGTTAGGAGTTGCCCTATGTGTGACCCAATATTTCCCCGGTTTCTCCCATTCAGGCGACACCTGACGCATCATCTCCTTCGTGTCTAAGAAAGGCACCTTAACCGTTGCAGGGCGCACGAGTATAAGCAGTGTAATAGCTCCCGCCAGTATCACTACCGACAGACCTATCAATAATCCTCTTTTTACAATCTCACGTTTTTCAACTTGCATATGCTTACTAAGCATTATTTCCGAAGTTCATAATTTGAGTGGCTATGGATCTCATTCCATCAGATAACCGTTAGCGGCACAGATACTATAAAACTTCTCTAAATTAACTGTTTTCACAAGTACCATCGACCTGTTGGCAGTCAGCAGAGTCATATTACGCAGATCTTTATTGGTAGCTATCAGCTCCACAAGTCCCGGAATATTCCTTTTTAATTTCAGCAGTGAATAACCCCCTTCCCTTTCAGCACATTCAGTGTGACTCAATGCCTCTTTAACTATACTTTGAAGTGCCGGTTCCTTATCGGTATTAATCACCGATTTTAAACTGACAATCCGATTTTCCAATTCCGATCTTCTCCTGCAACCTTTTATAAGCGATTCAACAGAGATCTTGAATCTGATCGGACTTATCTGTTTTGCCACAGTGGAGAGGAACATCGAATAAGGAGAGTCTGCGTTAGCCAGAGTTATTATGCCGTTGGCACTGTCAAATTCAATGCCGCCGAAATCATCAGCAGTGGCAGGAGTATATTCTTTGTCGATACCGTAGGCATACCTTCCTAAAGCGGTAAGTCTGACAAATCTCATCCCCTCCAACGGATCACTGTCAAACTCCTTTAAGTCGCTATCCACAGCAATCTCCACCACCCCTAAAGCACAGAGATATTTTATCCAATGTAAGGCGAACTTGTAACCTATGTCTTCAAACCAATCAATCCTTTCCTTTACCTTACCATTATCGTCGTTATTTTCCTTATCGCTTCTTCTGCGGAGATTACTCTTCTCTCTGTCGTTGAATTTGAAAAGTTTAAAGATACTTAGATCTTCAACGGAATCAGCACTTAGGAAGCGCAGGCGGAAATTATCCATATCCAGCCATTCCTCCTGCGCCGGCAAGAGAAGACTCTTCACCACTGAAGCAAGTTCCTTAGCATACGACTTTTCAGCCCATGTCTTCGTGAAGCCTTGAAAAGCGGGAAAGAAACTGTTGAATTGAGTCGCACTCAGCAATCCCGGCAACGTGTCTATAGCAAACTTAACGAATCGCGTGACCGAAATATCTCTTCCTGTCTTTCCCTCTTTCTTTAATTCATAGAAATAAGTAAAGCACAGCAATTCAACACGGTCGAGCGGCCACACATCTAATGAGGGAATAAATTCCTTCATCTTAGCCTGTTTCTTTATCCGCTTCACTACAGCCCCCGAAATAGAGCCGTTAGAATTTAAGAGAGAGCCATTGAGGGCAAGCCCTGCCAGCGTCACAAGATCTGTGGCTATCTGGAGTTCAAAATTCTCTATCTTCAGATTCTTATCTTCCGGCAAAGTCTTATAAAGATGGGCATTCCCGGCACCGGGACCGAAAAAATAATCGTTCAGAATCCTCCTATACCGTGTGGAGAGCTGAAAGTATATCCTGTCTTTACGGTTGGAACTGTCATAGTAATAGTACGACGGGGCATAGTAGAACACTTCCAAAGGGAAAAACAAAACCTCCGGTAAAAAATTCGATCCCCAGCCGTAGTAATGTTTAATGGTGATTTCCCTTCCTAAAATACCTACAACCTGCACCAAGCTCAATTCATAAGTCTGCAACATCGTCTTCCAAAACTTTTCAATCTTTTTATCGATGGCTGCCACAGCAGGAATATTCAATATCTCGGAAGAATATGAGGTGTAGATTGTGATCAATTGATCTTTAAGGAGTGAACGCATTGTAGCGTCAGAGGTCATAGCTGCAAAAAGCCCCTTGGTAGCTTTACTTGACAGAGGCGAAAGAGTAACCTTATCTTTGCGAATCAACTTGGATAGTGACTCATTAAGAGAGTAAAGTTCATCCTTTAACAGTTTATTCAACGCGCTATAACTATCCTTCCTGTTTACGGAAGGAAGAGTTATCATACCGGGAATAATCTTCTTGACTTTTTGTACGGGGGGAAGTATATCTTTATGGGTCATGAGAGTATAAAGTCTATGTCTTTTTGTGTGAGGGTCTTGGTTGAGGCTGTGTCGGCACTTATAAGCTCATTAAATAATTCGCTTTTCTGCGCTTGCAGTTGAAGCATTTTCTCCTCAATTGTCCCCATAGTAATAATTGAATAGGAAGTGACGGTTTTTTTCTGGCCGATTCTATGAAGACGATTTATTGCCTGCTCCTCGGCAGCCTTGTTCCACCATGGCTCGAATATATAGACCGTATCAGCAGCAGTGAGATTGAGCCCCACTCCTCCCACTTTAAGCGTAAGAAGGATAACCATACAAGAGGGATCAGACTGGAAACGCTCCACCACCTTCTTTCTTGCTCCGGCAGAGGTGGAGCCGGTCATAGTCTCATATTGGATTCCGATTTTCTCAAGACGTTCCATCACGATCTCCAGACCGGCTATGAAGTTGAAGAATACCACCGACTTATGCCCGTTGCCGGCTGAAGCTATGAGTGAGTCTACCAGTTCGTCAATCTTGGGAGAAGTCACTATACCATCGGATACACTTTCAGGCACGGAGGCAATGCGCCTAAGCTCATTCAGAGCCTGGAACATCACAAACTGTGACTTCTGGATTCCGTCACGGGCAATTATCTCATTTATCTGGACTCGGTAACTCTGTCTGCGCTCATTGTATAGACGCTTCTGCTTCTCCGACATCTCCACATATATGGTCTGATCAATGCGATCAGGAAGATCGTTGAGCACATCCTTCTTCAGCCTTCGCAGAATGAAAGGGAATATTTTTCGGCGCAGACTCTCCGAAGCATCCTTATCACCAAACTTCTGTATAGGATTTGTGTAGGAGGCATTGAAATCGTCAAGCGACCCGAACATAGTAGGATTGAGGAATCGGAAGAGAGAGTAAAGCTCCGTAAGATTATTCTCCATCGGTGTGCCGCTAAGCGCAAAGCGATGTTCGGCATCAAGCATAAGCACAGCCGACGTGATTTGGGCAGAGACATTCTTGATGTTCTGCGATTCGTCAAGCACCACACACTCGAAACGTTGTTTCCGCAACTCCTCTATATCGTTTCTTACCAAGGCATATGTGGTAAGTATAACCTGACACTTCAATGCCTCTTCAAGATTACGCTCAGTGCCGTAATACGTATAATGCGTAAGTTTGGGGCAAAACTTATCCAATTCCTTCTCCCAATTGAAAAGCAAACTGCGTGGCATAACTATCAATGCAGGCTTCTCCGCATACTGATAGGCGAGCGACAGAAGCGCAATTGTCTGCAACGTTTTACCCAGACCCATATCATCAGCCAAGCAACCGCCTAATTTGTTTTCATAGAGATACCATAGCCATTTCACGCCCTGCACCTGATACGGACGCAATTTGGCATTCACAGCGTAATCGGGTGCCTTTGCTTTTTTAAGTTTGTTGAAACCCTCAAGCACACTACGTGTCTTTGCCGCGAAGGGTCCGGTCAACTTCGCCTGTATCAGTTCCTCTACTTCCGGCATATCAAAGATGGTCACTTTGATACGCCCCTCCTTGTCACGTCGTCGGAAAAGACGTTGCAGACGCTGAATATAGGTTTCGTCTATTATGCCACGGTTGCCGTCGCTAAGTTGGATGTAACGTTTGGCAGCATATTGCTTGAGTATGTCAGCAATTGAAAAGGTGTCTTTACCAATGGTGACATCCCCCTCTCCTTCCAAGTAATCAATACCTGACGAGAAATGGAAATTCACCTTGGGTACAGCAGCGACAACCCTGTATTCCTTCAGTTTTTCACTGCCCACAAGCCTGAAGTCTTCAAGCACCTGCGGCAAATATTTCAAAAGGAATGGGCCCGCTGTCTCCTCCGGAATAATGAAGAAATTTCCATCCCTGTATATCTCTTTCTTTGCGTTACGATTGGGTGCGCTTTGTAAAATCAGATTTTCCAACCGTTCTGTACGCTCTTCTATATTGCAATCTTCTACCCTACGAATCGTTATCCTACTGTTATCATCAATTCTGACAACCACTGTAGGAGTGATACCGTTAGGTAAGTTCACGCCTAACGACTCCAGCGAAGTGCCGGTGCGCAGATATAATGCCTTATCCACAGCAACCTTTTCAAAGAACAGTGTCGGTAATGCTTGTTCCGTATGCGACGATTGGCGTGCCGCCATACCGTTTATCTCAGGCGTGACATTCTCCACATACGAAAGGAATAAGGTCAGAAATGTATCAAGAATCGATTTGTCAATAGGGGTTATCAGATTTGAAATGCTCTGATAATTGGCGCCCACACTCTTAACGGTATAGATTTTATTTTCACAATACACATGTGTGTCATCAAGGAAGATAATAGACGAACACTCGCGGTCGTCCACAAGAAGGAGCAACTTGATTTCGGCTGTGGGGTCTTCTTCCGTAACGGCTATACGCAGAACAAGATAGGCAGGATCATCTGAAAAAGAGATCTCATCACCACTTTCAGTCACCACCGGGCAATCCCCTTTTATCAGGTGTAATATATGGGGGTTGTCCCACAACGACACATACACATCATTCAGATTACTGTCTGACAGACTGTAGGCATCTTCCATCTCCGCAATCCGAATAATCTCATCCATCAGCCGGGACTCTGCCACGGACATATCATGTCGCGATTGATTTTCATCAATCGGTTCAATCAGAGGTTCGCCGCCATCTATCACAAGTCTAAACAGCGGCTTGTGACGTTTGTCACTTTTATCTCCGGTGGCAAACCGCCGTAAAGGAGTGAGTGAGGAGAATATGTTATTAAATGATGATATTTCAGCCATTATTATCAGATTCTTTTATTATATCAAATCCTTAAAAGGGATCAGTCGGTATGGCAGCTCCCTACCACTTATAATAATCGTATTTCATAAATGTTTTACGGATGCAACCATACAATTACACTATATTAACATTTTTTATCCTAAAAAAGTATGTCTATCATTATCCTCGGCACACCACAACCCTATTTATTAAAAAATTTTTATTAAATTTGCACCTATAATGAACGACATTAACAATTCGGATAATAACGGAGGCAGCTCTGAAGCCAACGTGACGGAAAATCACGTTGACTCTAACTATGAAAAAACGCTTCCTCCCTACACAACGGCATTACTTCCTGATGTTGCCGAATCCGAAGACTCTGCTCCGGACGATGAGATTGAAGAAGGTGAAATAATTGGATTCGATCATTCTCCTATAGACACTACACGACTCGAAGGTTGGGAAAGACGCCTGCTCGACCTCTCGTTGCGCAACCCTATGCTTAATCTGCGTATAGGTAAAGGTTTACTTCCCGTGAGAGATCTGGAGCCGAGTGAAGTTATAAAGCTATTAAAATCCGGACGTCTCGCAAAGCATGTGGGTCGACCTGACATTGACTTGGCAAAACAACTTAAGGCTTTGTATCGGGCATCAGTCAATAGGCTTGAGGAAAATGGCGCCAACACTTTCTTTGTCACCTTAGGCGCCTTACGCTGGTTTGACGTCACGGGCAATAAACCACATATATCCCCCATCATATTCATCCCGGCTAATATCGCTCGCCAAGGCGACTTGACCTATAGCATTACTCTCCGGGACGATGAGATGATGCTCAATGTCACACTTATTGAGATGTTGCGCCAAAAATTCGGCATAATCCTGCCGGATCTCGACCCGATTCCCTATAATGATGATGGATTTCCTGATTGGGAACGTATTTTGGCTATCTTTTCTCAACCACTTGCTGAAGTCAATGATCGGTTGGCACCCGAGCGTAGATGGAGTGTGAGGAATGATTCATTTGCCGGAGTGTTTATCTTTCAGAAATATCTCCTTTGGCACGACATCCATAATAATCCGGCGGTCATTGCCCAACATCCTATTCTGTCAGCAATGATTGAGCAGCACATCGAGCTGAAGCCCCAGCCTGTGGATGCCCACACCATAGAGGGTGAGAATCCTTTGAATCTGATGCTCCCGATTGACTACGACTCGTCACAACTTGAGGCAGTGGCGCTCTCTCACGCCAACAATTCTTTTGTGCTCCATGGTCCGCCCGGCACCGGCAAATCACAGACCATATCAAATATGATAGCCGACGCTATCTATAGTGGTAAAAAAGTATTATTTGTATCTGAAAAAAAAGCAGCCCTCGACGTTGTACGTACACGCCTTAACAGCATCGGACTTAAAAACCATTGCCTGGAACTTCATAGTAACAAGACGGACAAACGTTCCTTTTTCACACAGATAATGGGTGCCGGATTGTCGAAAGTGGGCACCGGTGGTGCGGAACAAAAAGAAGACGGATACGACAATGTAGCGGAAATCTTCCTTAACAGTAGGAATAGAATTAACGAAGTGGCAGAAGCCATTCACGCTCCGAAGCTTTCTGACAACTCACTTTATGATTTCATAAACCGTTTTATTGAAATTCAGGAGCCTGAGTATTTACAGTTGAAGTATTCCGAAATCAAACATCTTTCCTTTCCACAAGTCAAAGAATTGTGTGAAATATACGATTCGCTCGATCTTATTTCACAAGT
Source organism: uncultured Porphyromonadaceae bacterium (assembly GCA_947177145.1). Classification (GTDB taxonomy): domain Bacteria; phylum Bacteroidota; class Bacteroidia; order Bacteroidales; family Muribaculaceae; genus Lepagella. The sequence goes on along the minus strand of CAMWTL010000041.1, from coordinate 3,653 downwards.
CTTAAAAACTCATCCCGCCGATCATCCCCTGAAAGGTTTATATCCCAAAGAAAACTCCATTGAAAATCAGCAGCAGCTCACCCGGCTGATTCCGGTTTTAGCAGATGAGATCCAATACGTGCGTAAGAAAGCAAACGGGTTCTTAAATCGTATGCTGATTCGTAAAAGTCCGGAACAGATTCTTTATGCTCGGCCGATATGGGAGCAGATTAATCGGCTTGCCACTCTCGACGTTGGTAGCCAACCAACTTTTGATGAGATTTCAGAATATGTAGACCGCTGGAAGGAAAATCTTGATCTGCTTCATAAATGGTATCTTTTCACGGAAAAACGCGAAATGATTATCGAATTTAATATGCCGAAAGTCCTTGACTTTTACTTTGAAAAGAATAGCGGGCATAGTACGGCTTCAAAATTGGAGAAGGGATATTTAAAGACACAGATAGACAGGCAAGCTATCACTCGGCCCTCTCTTCGATTGTTTAATGGCTCGCTTCACGAGCAGCAGCTGCTCAACTATCGTCTGGCAGCCAACTCATTACAAAAATATGCACGTGACGTACTCGTCAAGGAATTGGAGAATAAAAAACTTTCTGTTTCCCTTACCACTAAGCAGCTTGAGGAAAAGGCGGTTTTAATGAGGCGCACTTTCTCTTATGGTCGCGGTGTGCCTTTGAGGAAAGCTATAGCAGAATCGGAATCAATGATTCAGATTCTTTTTCCTTGCATGCTTATGTCTCCACTGAGTGTGGCACAATATCTTGAGATGCGACCCGGAATGTTTGATATGGTGATATTCGACGAAGCCTCCCAGATGGAGACTCCCGACGCTATTGGTGCCATTGCACGTGGCAACTCTCTTATCGTTGTGGGCGACCCTATGCAGCTTCCCCCTACACGCTTTTTCACAGCACAAGCCACCGGTGGTGAAGACTCGCCTGAGAATGAAGACGCTGATTCTATTCTTGAAGAATGTATCACCCTCGGTCTCCCCTCCCATTATCTCTCACGTCACTATCGTTCACGCCATGAAAGTCTGATTGCCTTCTCTAACAACCATTTCTACAACAACCGCCTTCTCACCTTCCCCTCCTACAATGATACCCAAAGAAAGGTGACCTGCATCAATCCAAAAGGGGTATACGACATCGGATATACCCGCACCAACAGAATAGAGGCTGAAGCGGTGGTGGATTATATATTAAATATCCTACGCTCTTCAGACAGCTCCCTCCCGTCAATCGGAGTGGTGGCATTTTCGAAAGTACAAAGTGAACTTATCGAAGATATATTAAACGACAAACTTTTGGATGACAAATTGCTCCGCAGGAAACTTGAGAGTATGGAAGAGCCACTGTTCATTAAGAATCTTGAGAACGTGCAAGGCGACGAGAGAGATATAATCGTGTTTTCTGTAGGATATGGTCCTGATGTCAACGGTAATGTGTCGCTTAACTTCGGTCCTATCAATAAAGTGGGTGGTGAACGTCGTCTTAACGTGGCTGTCACACGTGCGCGTGAAGAGATGGCAGTGTTCAGCTCACTTTTACCTCAGCATATTCCTGAGGAGGGCATCAATTCAAAGGGAGTGGTTGCCTTACGCAATTTCCTCAAGTATGCCTCCGACGTTCAAGAAGCTTCATTAAGAGAAAAAGGCGATAGCCAAAACGAGGCAGTGATAGAAGACATAGTAAAACGTCTCCGAAATTTAGGTCATTGTGTGCATACGCATGTTGGACGCAGCTCTTTTAAAGTTGACATAGCCATTGTTGACCCCGATAATCCCGATCAATATAAATATGGAATCACTCTCGATGGGCGTGACTACTATAAATTACCCACTGTCAGAGACCGTGAGATTACAGTGCGTACTGTTCTCCGGAATCTCGGTTGGAATTTAAAACGTATATGGGTGCTCGACTATCTTGAAAATCCTGATCATGTAATACAACACATTTTTGATTGACATATGAAGAATTTTTTCGTGAAAATACTTGCAGCGTGCATGTTGATTATGCTTTCAACCAATTGCACAGCCTACTCGCAAAGTAAAAAGAGTGTATCTATCTTAGGCGATTCCTATTCTACATATGAGAATTTCGTGGAGCCTAAAAGTAATGCTCTATGGTATTTCACCAAACCTAACCCTGAACTTACGGATGTGAGCGATGTGAAGCAGACTTGGTGGCACCAATTCATCTCTGCCAATGATTTCCGTCTTGAGAAGAACAACTCTTTCTCCGGATCTACCATCTGCAACACCGGATATAATAAGGAGGATTATTCCGACCGCTCCTTCATAACACGTATGGACAATCTTGGTAGTCCGGATATGATTTTTATCTTCGGTGCCACCAACGATTCATGGGCTGATTCTCCTATCGGTGAGTTTGTATGGTCTGATTGGACTGAACAACAACTGAAATCTTTTCGTCCCGCACTTACCTATATGCTCTCCCATATGGTAGACCGCTACCCGAATACCGAAATACTTTATATTATCAATGACGGACTGAAACCTGAAATAACATCATCCATAGTTGAAGCCTGCAATCATTACAACGTCCCCTATCTTCAGCTTAATAATATTGACAAGACTGCCGGACACCCTAATGTTAAAGGCATGAAACAGATTTCAGAGCAAGTGACGGCTGCTTATCAAGACAAGTGACACAGCCTTCGTGTGCTAAAAGATAAAAATTATGTGAAAATATCTGTGAAACCATAAAATTGGTTGGATAAACCGTAAAAATTATAAGTAAAACCACAGATATATTCATTAAATTTGCACATTCAATAATTTACTAACATTATGAGAAAATTCCTTATCGCCGCTTCATGCGCATTACTCACTCTCGGTGCATGCGCAGGCAATTCTAACAAGTCGCTTGACGATTCTACTACTCAGGAGACAACCGAAAACTCCCTTCCTAAAGTATACTTTATCAAAGATATTACCCCGGAAGCTCTGATGAAGGCTTATAAGGCACTCGGAGTAGAACCTTCAGGAAAAGTGGCTGTTAAAATCAGCACCGGTGAATCTTCTGAAAGCAACCAGCTTAATCCTGAATTGATCAAAGACCTCGTGAAGGAGGTAAAGGGCACATTGGTAGAGTGCAACACCGCCTATCCGGGCAACCGAAACACTACTGAGAGACATCTCGCAGCTATAAAGGAACGTGGATATGACAAAATCGCCGAAGTGGATATTATGGACAGCGAAGGCTCCCTTGATATTCCGGTGCAGGATTCTACCTGGATTAAGTATAATAAAGTAGGCGCACATCTTGCCAACTATGATTATCTCGTTAACCTTGCCCACTTCAAGGGTCACGCTATGGGTGGCTTTGGAGGTGTGCTTAAGAACCAGAGCATCGGTATCGCCTCCAGCGATGGCAAAGCTTATATCCATACCGCCGGTGCGCACGACAATGTGAACTCTGCCTTCAAAAATCCTCATGGTCAGGATGCGTTCATCGAGTCAATGGCGGCTGCGGCACAATCCGTACATAACTATTTCAAGGGCAATGTGCTCTATATCGACGTTATGAATAATCTCTCCGTTGACTGCGACTGTGATGGTCATCCTCACAAACCTGAGATGAAAGACATCGGTATTCTTGCCTCTCTCGATCCGGTGGCTCTTGACCAGG
>CAMWTL010000040.1 GCA_947177145.1 uncultured Porphyromonadaceae bacterium | reverse complement strand
TTTTTTACCCACAAATTCGGTAAGTGACTTAGTTATTAAGCTTGCTTACGACTTCTTTTCAGATACACGTTTATGAGATTCGATGAAATTCTAACTAATGATGACTTATTGGATGCATTGTATGATATGCATTTTGATGAGTGCACACCGATTCAGGAACTCGCAATTCCTCCTGTATTAGGGGGTCGAGACCTTCTTGCCGTGGCTCAGACCGGTACCGGTAAGACAGCCGCTTATCTTCTTCCTGTGATCGAACGTCTCGTAAATGATAACTATCCTCAAGATTGTGTAAACTGTGTAGTGATGGCTCCCACTCGTGAACTTGCCCAACAGATTGACCGACAATTGCAGGGCTTTTCATATTTTATGCCTGTGACGGGTATGGCCATTTATGGAGGCACAGATGGGAATACCTACGAACAGCAGCGTAAAGGTCTTAAAATGGGTGCGGATATTGTTATAGCCACTCCGGGACGTCTGTTGGCACACCTTAGTATGGGATATGTAGATCTCTCCAAGGTGTCATTCTTTATTTTAGATGAGGCTGACAGAATGTTAGATATGGGCTTTATCGATGACATCATGCAGATTGTGGGACATTTGCCCAAAGAGCGCCAAACTCTTCTGTTTTCAGCCACTATGCCTCCTAAGATACAGCAGCTCTCAAAGCAAATTCTCAATAATCCTGCTGAAGTAAAGATAGCAGTGTCGAAACCGGCTGATAAAATCAAGCAAGGTGCCTATGTCTGCTATGAGACACAGAAGCTTCCTATATTAGAGCGTATCTTTAAAGTGACACCTCCTCGAAAGGTGATTATCTTCTCGTCATCGAAACTAAAGGTGAAGGAGCTGGCGAAAAGTCTGAAGAAATGGAATCTGAAAGTGGGAGAGATGCATTCGGATCTTGAACAAAATGCTCGCGAAGAGGTGATGCTTCAGTTTAAGGCAGGACATATTAATGTGGTTGTAGCCACAGATATCCTATCTCGAGGAATTGATATAGACAATATCGAGACAGTAATCAATTATGATGTGCCACGTGAGGCTGAGGATTATGTTCACAGGATAGGAAGGACGGCGCGTGCCGACAGAGACGGCAGCGCCTATACCTTCATAAGCGAAAAAGAGAGGGGAAGATTTAAGACTATAGAGCGTTTGCTTGAAAAAGAGGTAGAAAAATTGGAAGTGCCGGAAGAGTTTGGTGAAGTACCTGACTATAAGGTGACCGAACGAAGTAAAGGTAAATGGTCACGAGGAAAGGGTAACGGCAGCTTTCATAGAGGGACTCATAGGAGAGGTCATCGTCGGCAAAAAGACAACAAGGAACAGGGTGGTAAATCTAAGACTTCCGGTTCCTCGCCGCAGAATGGTGGAGGCGTTGCTGGTGACGCATAAGTTGCCAGGAGTTGATAATGTTCTGCCAGGCGATATACGCCGCAGGTGCCAGTGAGGAAATGGGGTTAAGGTAAGCCAAGGCAAGCCAGACAGCCAATACAGTATTTTTCTGTCCAAGTCCTTGACCTCCGGAAACCTTATTACCGAAATGACCTCCGATAATACGCCCTATCTTGAATTGGATCAGGCAGGCTATCAGTGCCCCAATAGCTAATAGAATCATTGTGAAGGTAAGGGAAGGTTCCCAGCGTTGTATGGCAAAACTTACACAACTACCCACAACGATACACAGTGATATTGCCCACAGGTAAAAAGAAAGTTGCTGCATTCCTACTATTTTGGAATGAATACGAGGGAAAAGGTAGCGGAGTATCAGAGCCAGGGCAAGAGGTGCAAGGATAAGAGGAAAGACCTGCATAAGAATGAGTTTGAACGATTGCAGGAAGGTAATTTCCGGATGATCGCCAATGGCTGCAAAAATCAATGGACCTGCAATAGCCACCACTGCATTGCAAAGTAGGCTGTAGGTGGCAACTTTTGAGATACTGCCGCCGAGCATTGATGTGATTACGGGGGCTGCAGTGGCTGTAGGAATGAAAAAGCAGATGAAAACTCCTTCTGCAAGTGTGCGGTTCCAAAAGAAAATAATTCCGTATGCAGCAGCTGCAAGAAGCAGTTGCACTGCCAATAATGTTATTTCAAATTTATCGGGTTTGAAATCGGAGATTTTCAATTTGCAATATGTGATGAAGAGCATCACGAAAATCAGGTAAGGGGAGAGGAAGGTGACATATCCCATCCAGGGATAAAAAACAGCGCCCCCGATCATTGCTATCGGGAGCATTAAAGTTTTCAGTGTAGACTTGTCTAAGCTCATCTTAAAGATTTTCAATTATGGTCTTTAATGCCGAGAATGTCTTTTGTGGCGCATCGGTCCAGAAGTTTTCATACTGTGCGAGATTTTCGCCCTCTCCCGGTTTGTCGCTCACCACTCTTATAATATTAAAAGGAGTAGAGGTAAGATAACAGGTCTGAGCTATGGAAGCCGATTCCATATCCACTGCCGACACATCGGGGAAGTGGCTTCGGATAAAGGCAATTTCTTCCGCTGAAGAGATAAATTTGTCGCCGGAGCATATTAATCCATAATGATAGTCGGAATCCTTAAAAAGCGAGGCTGCCAATTTAATCACATTTACTGCCGGAGTAAAATATAGAGGGCAACCGTCTGCTTCACCATATTCGGTAGAGGGTCCACACCATACATCATCGTATGCCACACGGTCGGCTATAAGGAGAGAACCGACGGGTAACCCCGCGCCTCCAGCCACACCTGTGTTGATTATCAGTTGGGGAGATACACCTTCTATGATTCGGAAGGTATTGAGGGCAGAATTGACCTTACCAATTCCACATTTCGAAAGATATACCTCATGGTTGCCAATCTTGCCGTGATAAACGGTAAGGTTTTTTACATTTAATTGTTCAGCTTCGTTTAACAGCGATTTCACAAGTTGAAGCTCTTTATTCATCGCTGCGAGTATAGCTATTTTCATTTTAACTTACTTTTAATTTACAAAACATCAATAGTTGATTTGACAGACAGTAGGGTAGTGGGGTCTCATTGCTGCGTGATAAGAGCTACGGCAGAATGATATTTGGCTATATTACCGGCTTTCTTTATTGCTTTCCACGCCTTACGCCCGATTTCATCCTCGGCATATTCCCAAAAAGGTTTAATTTTTGAAATTATTTGGGAATCTCCGCATAGTTCCTCAGTATAATGATTTAGAAGTTGCTGATGGAATTTAAGCATCGTTTCCAGACGTTTCTCACGTGGCCATTCATTTCCTGATGTGACTTCATTGATGAGTGACGGCCGTCCCAACAAGCCTCTGCCAACCATTATTCCTTCAATATTCGGAAAGAGAGAGGAGATTCTTTGAACGTCTTGAGGTGTGTGGATCTCACCGTTGTAGACAACGGGATTGACAGATTGTGTAAGAATATCATTAAATTGGTCAAGATACAGCTCTCCTGAATATTGCTGGCGTGCCACTCTCGGGTGGACTGCTAAATGCGAGATGTGGGTATCGTTAAGATAAGGCAATAAGACTTGCCATTCATCAGGCGCAGTCATCCCAAGACGTATCTTGACAGAGAAGTTTATATCCTGATTATCAGTAATGATTTTTTTCACTGCTTTTGCAAGACTCTCATTTGCCACAGTGGCAGCTCCACGGCCATGACCGGTCTGAAGAGGGAAGGGACATCCCATATTAAGATCAAGCCTTGTGACTTCTTGTTGCTTCATAAGGTCGACGAGCGCAACGAGTTCTTTTTCATCACGAAATATAATCTGAGGTATGTTAATTGCCTCGCTGTTAAGAGATGAGGTGAAATCTTTGATGTCACGTTTTCTCAGTTTACCCTCTTCAAGCCTAATGAATGGTGTGTAGTAAGTGAGGTCGTTACCATATACTTTATGGTGATAATGCCGATAGGGGGCATCTGTGTGTCCCTGGACGGGAGCGAAATGGAATTTCATTTTTTCTTTTGTATATCAAACGGGTGCAAAGTTACAGAAATTTTTTTAGGTAATGAATGTAAAATTAAGTAATTTTGTAGTCTATTTAGGGAATGTTTCATTTTGAAGTGTTCTAATAATATAACAGATAGCTCCCTTAGACGGAGTGAAATTGAAATTATAAAAGATGAATATAAGAGAAATTACTAAAGATGTGTACTATGTAGGAGTAAATGACCGAACCCTCGACCGCTTTGAAGGGCTTTGGCCATTACCTTACGGCGTAAGCTATAATTCCTATATCGTAAAGGGCTCGAATAAAACTGCATTGATAGACACAGTTGAAATCGGTAGCATAAGAGATCTGTTTCATTCAATAATGAGCCAGATAGGGGGCGACAAGATTGATTACTTGGTGATAAATCATATGGAGCCGGATCATTCCGGAGGTATCAATGCCGTGCTTGCCGCCTATCCGGATGCAAAGCTTATCGGTAATAAGCAGACCATAGCCATGGTAAAGGGATATTATCATATCTCGGATGACCGTTTTCTGGAGATCACAGACGGTGATACTATCGATCTTGGTGGTAAGACCTTGAGATTTGTGCTCACTCCTATGGTGCATTGGCCTGAGACGATGATGACTTATATTGAGGAAGACGGTATCATTTTCTCCGGTGATGCTTTCGGCACATTCGGTGCGCTCAACGGAGGTATCGTTGACGATGAAATGGATACCGGATGGTATAAGGATGAGATGTATCGTTACTATTCAAATATTGTAGGTAAGTATGGGCGTTTTGTTCAGAAAGCTCTTGCTAAGACTTCAAATTTAGATATAAAGTATATATGCTCAACTCACGGTCCGGTATGGCATAGTAAGATAGGAGAAGTTGTAGAAATATACGACAAGCTGAGTAAGTATGAAAGTGAACCCGGTGTTACGATTATCTATGGGTCAATGTATGGTAACACAGCCGAGGTAGCTGAAGAAATTGCTCGTCAGCTGGCAGCGAGAGGAGTAAGAAATATCAAGATACATAATGCCGCGAAATCAAATTTGAGTTATATGATTTCGGATGCATTCCGTTACGAGGGTCTTATTGTTGGTTCTCCTACATATTCAATGCATATATTCCCACCTGTAGAGCAGTTTATGATTGCTATGGAGACAAGAGAATTCAAGAATAAGGTTCTTGCTACTTTCGGATCATTCTCTTGGGCATCTGCCGCTCACAAACAGCTTAAAGACTATGCTCTGAAGAGTAAGATTGACGTAGTTGCCTCACTTGAGATGAAACACTCAGCCGGCAGCGATACTTTTACACAGGTTGCCCATTTGGCAGATAAAGTTGTAGAGGCTTTGAAATTGAAATGAACAAAGAGACACCAAAAGAGAGCCATCCACTTGAGCCTTTCCTCCCCCGTGAGGCGAGGCTTTTGATGTGTGGAACATTTCCACCTCAACAGAGCCGTTGGTCTATGCACTTTTACTATCCCAATTTCATTAATGATATGTGGCGTATTTTCGGTCTGATATATTTCGGTTCGAAAGATGCACTTGTCGACGAAAAGGGGAAGACTTTTAAGGTAGAAGAAATAAAGCAACTGTTGATTACCCATAGGATTGCTTTGAGTGACACCGGTAAAGAGGTGACTCGGACAAAAGACAATGCCTCGGATAAATGGCTACAGATAGACAAACCGATAGACCTTGGGGCGACATTAGCAGAGATTCCCGATTGTACCGCAGTTGCCACTACGGGTGAGAAGGCGGCAAGTGTGATAGCCTCCCTTACAAATACTGAGATTCCTAAAGTAGGGGAATGGTGTGAATGTAAGATCACTATGCCTGACGGCACAGAGAGAAGTTTTCAACATTGGCGTATGCCTTCTTCGTCAAGGGCTTATCCGATGAAGCTGGAGTCAAAGGCAGATTTTTATAGAAAGATGCTTGTGGCTTGTGACCTTATCTGATTCTTTTAATATAATCTCAAACATTTAAAATAAGATGCTTGACCTTATTCCATTGGCATTGTTTGATGCCAGCCAGTTTTTCCAATGGTTTGTAGAAAACGCAAACTATTGGTTTGTGTTTATATTTATGGTGATTGAGAGTTCTTTCATTCCATTTCCGTCAGAAGTGGTTGTGCCGCCTGCAGCATATTTAGCTTGCACTAATGCGGGTGCCGGCTCGGATATGAACATCTTTATGGTGGTTTTTATCGCTACATTGGGCGCATTAGTGGGAGCTTTCATTAATTATTACCTTTCTCTTTGGATCGGACGACCTGTAGTGTATAGTTTTGCCGACAGTCGTTTCGGACATATGCTTATGATAAATAAGGAAAAGGTGAATAAAGCAGAGGCTTATTTTGATAAGCATGGAGCCATCTCAACATTTGTTGGGCGCCTTATTCCTGCTATTCGCCAATTAATATCCATTCCGGCAGGTATATCGAAGATGAATGTAGGAGTCTTTGCGATTTTCACATTCCTTGGTGCTTTAGTATGGAATGCGATCTTAGGCGGTCTGGGCTATTGGTTGTCACGCACGGTTAGCCCTAATGACCTTTTTGAGAAGGTAGAAGAGTATAATAAATACCTTACTTGGTGTGGCTATGGCTTGGCTGTGATCTGCCTGATATTTATTCTTTGGAATGCATTCAAACCTAAGTCTGCCACTGCTCAAAAATCATAATTTCATAACTTTTCAAACTATACCACAACTCATGGAAGTATCTCCATCATTATTGGCGGCTGATTTCGCCAATCTCTCTTCTGAAGTTGGGATGATTAATTCCTCCAATGCTGATTATCTCCATTTGGACGTAATGGACGGAGTCTTTGTACCCAATATCTCATTCGGATTCTCAGTGCTTGATGCAGTCGGTAAGATATGCACCAAGCCTCTTGATGTACATATGATGACAGTGGAACCATATAAATGGGTGTCGCATGTAAGAGACTGTGGTGCCTCATTGATGAATGTCCATGTGGAGGCAAGCCGTCATCTGCACAGCACAGTCAGTGAGATTCATCAGGCGGGTATGAAGGCAGGCGTGACTCTTAATCCTTCTACTCCGGTAGTGTTGCTCAGCGATATAATTGAGGATGTGGAGCTGGTGTTGCTGATGTCTGTGAATCCGGGATTCGGTGGGCAACCTTTTATAATGAATACCCTTAAAAAAGTAAGGGAATTAAGAGAGCTAATTGAAAAGACAGGGTCAAAGGCAAAGATTCAGATTGACGGTGGGGTGAATGAAACCACAGGAAGGATGTTGGCTGAGGCAGGTGCGGATATACTTGTAGCCGGGAGCTACATATTCGGAGCTCCCGACCCACACGAGCGTATAAATATTTTGAAATCTTTAAGTTAAGCTTGTTGTCAGAACAAGGAATCGTCTTGACCGATTTCTTGACCGGTAGAAGATTCTCCTTCTTCAGGATTTATCATTGCGAGAAATTCGTCTTCCGAAATTAAAGGAATGCCGAGTTTCTCGCATTTTTCTCGTTTAGCAGGACCCATATTCTCGCCAGCCAATACAAACGATGTCTTCTTGGATATGCTGCCGGAGTTTTTTCCTCCCTCACGTTCAATTATATCTTTGTATTCATCGCGTGAATGATGGGTGAAGGTGCCGGATATAACTACTGTTTTCCCCTCCAAGGTATTCCCTTTGGGAGCCAGCTTATCAGCAGAAAGGCTCATCTGTACCCCTGCTTCAGTGAGACGGCGAATATTGTCAGCACATACCGGATCTCTCAAATAGTCATAGATGCATTTAGCGATTACCGGTCCGACGTCAGGTACGGCAGTGAGTTCTTCTACACTCATTGAAAGCATATGCTCCATTGTCTTTACAGAGGCTGCGAGACGTTTGGCAGTGGTCTCGCCGACATTAGGTATTGAAAGAGCATAGACCACACGTTCAAAAGATACCTGTTTCGAAGCTTCGATTCCTTCAATAATTCGACGTGCCGTTTTCTCCCCGATTCGGTCAAGTTTCTCTAATTTATCTTGGGTAAGGTCATAAAGGTCGGCAATTCTCTCCACAAGACCGCAGTCAAACAAAAGCTCCGCGGTCTCTTCACCAATTCCATCAATGTTCATCATACGACGTGCGCAAAAATGCTCAATTTTTCCGGTGATCTGTGGTCGGCAACCATAATGGTTAGGACAACACCAGGCAGCGTCTCCGTATATGCGCACGAGTTTAGTACCACAGATGGGACAATTGGTTACAAACTGTATTTTGGGTGCATCCGGAGTTCTTTTTGACACTTCGACACCTGTGATTTTTGGAATAATCTCGCCACCTTTTTCCACATATAGCCAGTCGCCCTGATGAATATCCAATTCCTGGATGATGTCATCATTATGGAGGGAGGCACGTTTTACAATTGTACCCGACAAAAGCACGGGTTCCAGGTTTGCTACGGGTGTTACGATGCCCATACGACCGGTCTCAAAGGAAACGAAACGTAACCGGGTACATGCGTTTTCGGGATTGAATTTGAAAGCAACTGCCCAACGTGGAGACTTGGCTGTGTAGCCGAGATTCAATTGCTGGCGCAGGGAATTGACCTTAAATACCAATCCATCGGTAGCCACCGGTAGCTCTTTACGATTCACATCCCAATAGTCAATATATTCGTTTACCTCTTCAAGAGAATGGAGAAGGATCATAGCCTTAGACACCTTGAACCCCCATCGTTTTGCCGCTTCCATATTGTCGTAATGGTTATCGAAAGGCAGGCTATCACTAAGGAGATAATAAAAGCGAGCATCGAGATGACGTTTGGCAACCTCTCTGGGGTCCTGCATTTTTAAAGTGCCGGAAGCGGCATTACGTGGATTGGCAAAGAGGGGTTCCTCATTGTAGGCTCTTTCAGCATTGAGCTTCTCAAACACTTCCCAAGGCATAAGGATTTCTCCTCTAATTTCAAATTCCTCCGGCCAATCACCGGGTTGAAGTTGGAGGGGAATACTTCTTATGGTCTTAACGTTGGCAGTAACGTCGTCGCCTTGCGTACCGTCGCCTCGTGTGACAGCCCTTTGCAATCTGCCGTTCTTATAGGTGATGGAAATGGATGTGCCATCGAATTTCATCTCTCCTACAATACTGAATTTCTCTCCGTCGAGGGCTTTCCGAATTCTATCAAACCATTCATCCACTTCTTGAATGGAGTACGAGTTGGAGAGTGACATCATCGGTCGGGCATGAATGATATGCTCAAAACCTTTTGTAAGGTCGGATCCCACTCTTTGAGTTGGTGAGAGGGGATCAAAGTATTCCGGATGCTCGTTCTCCAGTTTTTCCAGTTCCTTAAGCATCATATCATACTCCTTATCGGAAATTTCCGGAGCATTAAGAATATAGTAGCTGTGATTATGGCGATGAAGCTCGGAGCGCAGAGCGTCTATTCTTGATTTAATATTTTCAGACATAGATTGGGATTTTAAAGTGGAACTCCTTACGTAAACCGTGTCACAGATGACTAATAGGAAAAAGTAAAGAGGTTAGAAGGGTCTAAAGATACTTGTATTTTACCTCCCACAAGAACAGCCCATGAGCCGGCATCGATGTTCCTGCCGAACAACGGTCTTTCTTGACAATTATATCTTTGAAATTGTCAAGGGATAACTTTCCCCTGCCAACGTCCACAAGGGTGCCAACAATTGCCCTTACCATATTCCGCAGGAAGCGATCGGCAGATATTGTAAAGACTATGCCGTCATTGAAAAGATTTAGGAATGAACTATCACAATCTTTATCAATTATGTTCCAATACGCTTTGCGAACATCACATATATTCGTTTTGGCATCTGAGTGAAGTTTTGCAAATGATGTGAAATCGTCGACATCCAAGAGAGTGGAAGCTGCTTCATTCATTTTGTCAATATCAAGCCGAGAGGGGGAATGCCAACAATATGGATAGAGAAAGGGCGTTTTCTCGAAGGTAACAAAATATTTATAAGTTCTTTCGTAAGCGTCGAAGCGTGCATGGGCATCCTCCTTGACCGGTATCACATCATAAATGGCGATATCCTTACCTAATAGCCTGTTGAGCGAGAGAAGCAGTCTGTCCTTATTGTCAATTGAAAAGGGGGTGTCAAAATGTGCATACATTTCTCTGGCATGGACACCTGCGTCGGTTCTACCTGCACCTGTGACAGAAACGGGGAGGCGCATGACAATTGACAGCGCCTCCTCGATTTCCTGCTGTACGCTCACGGCATTTGGCTGAGATTGCCAGCCATGAAATTTCTCGCCGTTATAAGCAAATTTTATGAAATACCTCATTACTGATTTCAGTCTCGTTCAAGATAGGTGATGCCATAGAGACCTGATTTGTAATTGTTAAGGAATTGGCGTCCCTCTTCAGCAGAAATAACCCCTTGTTTCATCTTGGCAGAAACCCAAGTCTCAAGTTTTCTTACAAGCTTTTTGGGGCTGTATTCCACATAATCAAGTACGTCAGCCACAGGCTCTCCGTCTATAATCTGCTCAATCTCGTATGAATCCTTATCAACCGAGATGTGTACTGCGCTTGTGTCGCCAAACAAATTATGGAGATCACCGAGGATTTCCTGATATGCTCCTACAAGAAAAACTCCTATATAATATTTGTCGTTCTGTCGGAATGTATGTATAGGAAGAGAATAAGACATGCCTTGGGGAGAGACGAAGCGATTGATTTTACCGTCGGAATCACAGGTAATGTCTTGGATTGTACAACGGCGTGTTGGTTTTTCATCAAGACGTTGGATAGGCATAATAGGGAAGAGCTGGTCAATGGCCCATGAGTCAGGAAGACTCTGGAACAGTGAGAAATTGCAGAAATATTTTTCCGGTAACATCCTGTCAACTTTACGAAGCTCTTCCGGCGGATGCTTCATGCTCTTGGTCAGGTCGTTGACATCACGTGCCACCGACCAAAACAGTTTCTCAATCTGAGCGCGGGTACGAAGATCAAGTAGACCAAGACTAAAGAGTTCAAGCGCCTCTTCACGAATCTGAAGGGCGTCGTGCCAATCTTCAAACAGGGTTGAAGCATTGATACGATCCCAGATATTATACAATTCTTTGGCTAATTCGTGGGCACCCTCTTCGATTACCTCGTTGTCGTTCCATATGGGAAGCTGAGTGGTCTCAAGCACCTCAATCACAAGGACCGAGTGATGAGCTGTAAGAGAGCGACCGCTTTCTGTGATAATATTCGGATGAGGAAGTTTGTTCTTGGTACATACATCTACAAGAGCAGATACAGAGTCATTTACATATTCCTGAATGGAATAGTTCATTGAATTTTCCCCCATTGAGGAACGTGTGCCGTCGTAGTCAACGCCGAGACCACCTCCTATATCGACAAATTCAATGTTAAAGCCCATTTTAGACAACTGTACGTAGAATTGCATTGCTTCACGGAGTGCATTCTTTATACGTCGGATCTTAGTGATCTGACTGCCTATATGGAAATGAATAAGCTTGAGGCACTGGGTCATATCGTTCTTCTCAAGAAACGAGAGAGCGTCAAGCAATTCAGAAGAATTAAGTCCGAACTTTGAAACATCACCACCGGATTCTTCCCATTTACCGCTACCTGATGACGAGAGCTTGATACGAATGCCAATATTAGGAGAGATGTCGAGACGACGAGCCACGTCGGCAATGAGCTTAAGCTCGTTGAGTTTCTCTACGACAAGATAAATTCTGCGCCCCATCTTCTGGGCAAGGAGAGCCAGTTCAACATAATCCTCATCTTTATAGCCATTGCAGACAATAATGGAATTGGATTGGGGGTTTACAGCAAGCACGGCATGAAGCTCAGGTTTGGAGCCTGCCTCAAGACCAATGTTATATTTATTTCCGTGGCTTACGATCTCTTCAACCACCTGCCTCATCTGATTCACCTTGATAGGGTAGACCACGAAGTTCTGTCCCTTATAGGAATACTCATCAGCAGCTTTTTTGAAGCAAGCAGAGATTTTCTGAATCCTGTTGTCAAGGATATCGGGAAAACGAAGGAGCACAGGAGCAGAAACATCACGAAGTTTCAATTCATCAATCACCTCTTTTATATCCACAGAGGCGTAACCTTCGCGAGGGGTGACCTGAACATGACCCTTGTCGTTGATTGAAAAATATTTTAACCCCCAGCCACTAACGTTGTAAAGTTCGGCTGAGTCTTCAATGCGCCATTTTCTCATTTATCTATACTAAAAATTTACATGGATTTCCTACCAAGTATTTCAAATTTTTCGACTATTATCTCAGTTTTTCGTCTTACAATTTTCAGCCGGTCCTCGTATTCACGTGTACGCAGGTAACCCTCTACATAGAGCTGGGTGCCTTTCCTTACGTAACGCTCTACAATTTGGGCATTTCTATTGCCAAACACAAGCGAATGCCATTCGGTGGTTTCTACTTGTGCCGTGCCACGCACTTCACTTGTGGCTAAGGAGAGATATGCGATGGTTCTGTCTTTATCAGGATAACGTATCTCCGGATCATTGCCAACATATCCCAAAAGTATTACTTTATTTACCGACATCTGGATAAAAAATAGAGTGGAAAAATCAAGCAAACCACGAAACAGACTTTCCGGTATCCGTTTTGTCAGGACTGAAGCAGGAGGGCTTAAGATGGAGCCCGACTTTTTCATCGAGGGCAAAGAATAAGTTCATAATATGTACAGCGTCGCCGGCTCCGCCACGAATGTGACAATCTCCAACTGCGGTAATTTCTAAAAGACCGGCTCCGGGCTTCTGAATAGAAACGATGCACTTATGAGTGCCCTCTACTTCCAATCTGTTTACCTCGGACAGACTTGTAAATGTAAAATTATGGTCATCGTAAACAGATTCGAATATATTGTCGACTTCGGCAATAGCAAGTGGAGACTTGAAAACACTGGAGACTCTCATAGAGCGTCCTGAATCGCACGGCCTTATATAAATATTTATCTTTCCGTTGAAATTGTTTTGTGTCTTTTGTAGGAAAGAGGTGATTTCGTGGTTGAGCCGTTCAATGTCGATAGTGGGCGCTATTGAGCGGGGTGCATCAATAGTTATCTCAACATCTGAATTTAACAACTGATTCATTGCAATTGGATAGAGAGAGATGAGGGCAAGGGCGGCTGCCGGAGTAGGCACTACAGCTATTCTTGCACCTCTGACGAGCGGCTTACGATTTGCTTCAGATAAACCATATTCCATACCAAAGCTATCACAACGGTCAATACGTGCCGGTGACATGTCCACAATCCGCAATTCCGGAATGGATTCAGAATTCAGAAGAATATTTGTACCCTTCTCGGAATTATCGGCAAGAAAAACGATGTCGAGATGAGAAGGATCTAATTTTTCCGAAAAATTAACAATATCTTCACCTAAAAAACCATGATGGCGAGAAGTGACCATCCTCCCTGACCATGCAGGGGCGTAGAGAGAACGGATGTCAACTTCCGGGTGATGTATGAGTATTCGGAGCAATTCTCCGGCATCGGGAGAGTCCGCGCCAATAATTCCAACTTTAATCATAATGTCAAATCTTGAGGGTCAACAGAGAGTATATTTGAGAATAACGAAATGGCTTCCTGCCTTGTCATTCCTTCGCGAAGCACAGCAAAAATGGTGTCACTACCGGGTATGGTGCCGAGAATATCAGGGTTCATACTCATGTCAATGTCATATGCCAAGCCGGAAGCATAGCCGTTGCGTGTTTTTATGACAGCAATATTGCCGGAAAATCTAATTGAAATGAAGCCACTTTGGTAATTAGCGTGAGTGGGAGCCTTTCCGGTGTTGATAATCTTATCTTTCAATGAATCGCTATCCGGGAGGACATACATATATGTGCCCCGATCGGTAGGAACTTTGGTAGTGCGAAGCATTTTGAGGTCACGAGAAAGTGTGGCTTGAGTGACAGGATGTCCTTTTTTAGCTAAAGCTGCCGCCAGTTCTTCCTGACTTCCGATACATTGATTGCGTATGAGCTCAATGATAAGGTCGATTCTTTTCTTTCTTTTTTTCATCCTTCCTCATTATTATTCTTACGACGTTCAAGCTCGGCTTTAATTTTGGCTGCTTCCTCATAATCCTCATTTTCTGCAGCCAAGAGCATTGCCTCGGATAATTGACTTGTTGTCATAGATGCAATCGAATCTTTCGACTCGCCAGCTTCCCGAGATTCTTCTTGAGTCGGGGCATCGGCTGTGGAAGTCCCCTTTGCGTCAAATCCAGCCTCAAGGAGCACTTGCTCCGAAGTGTATATTGGAGCGCCTACTCTTATCGCAAGAGCCACTGCGTCAGAAGAGCGTGAGTCAATAATCCTTTCATTCTTACCATCAGATAACACAAGGTCGGCTGCGAACACACCATTAGGAAGCTTTCGGATTTCCACTCTAATTAATGAGATACCGAATGCTTCCAGAGAAGCCGCCATTGTGTCGTGGGTAAGGGGACGCGGTGTGGCAACTTCCTGGAGTTTACATTCTATAGCCTGTGCTTCAAGAAAACCTATAATGATGGGAATGCGTCTTGTTGTTCCGACTTGTTGCAAAATCAAGGCGTAGACTCCTGATTCTATCTGGTTATAAGTTATGCCTATCAGTTCCAATCTGTATTTCTTTTCCATCTTGAGTTCAGTTTAAGAAGTGGTTTAAACTTTCACCGGAGCATCGGGTCTGGCAGATCTGCGATGACGATGTTTTGACTGGTTTACCGTAATCATAGCCGAGCCAAGACAAAGGTTATGATCAGGCGTATATATCACAGCGAACTGACCCGGTGCAATTCCTTGAACGTCGACATCCGATTGTATTTTCAATCCATCGGATCCTTTTATAAGATGACCCGTAAGAAACTCAGGTGAATGACGTGTCTTGAAGGTGATTTCTATTTTATCTGACAATTGGGCAGGGGATATGGTTTCAAAAGGATCTGCGGAAATCCAGTTCGGCTGTTCCAACGGGATAGTTCGTCCATACTGTAAGCGTGTGTCATATCCGTTTGATACATACACAACGTTGTCTTTTATGTTTTTTTTGACCACAAACCAGGGACCTCCACTCATTCCAAGTCCTTTTCTCTGACCAATGGTGTAGAACCAATAACCTTTATGAGTCCCGATTTTTTTCCCGGTGGCTATGTCGATGAGCGGACCCTCTTTCTCGCCGAGATGCCGAGCGATGAAATCTGCATAGTTGATTTTACCAAGGAAACAAATGCCCTGAGAATCTTTTCGTGACGCATTCGGCAGCTCTGCTTCTCTTGCTATTTCTCTCACCTCAGACTTTGAAAGTGTCCCGAGAGGAAACATTATATGCGACAGCTGATCGTAGGAAATCTGAGCCAGAAAATCAGTCTGGTCTTTTACCGGATCTTTCGCTGTGGCAAGATAATATTTCCCATCAATCTCTTTTATGGAAGCGTAATGTCCTGTGGCGGTCTTATCAAACTCTTTACCCCAACGTTGCTCAAAGAATCCGAATTTGATAATCTTGTTGCACATTATGTCGGGGTGGGGTGTGAGACCTTTTTTTACGGTTTCGAGAGTATAAGCCATCACATAATCCCAATATTCCTGATGTAAGGAGACAATCTTCAGAGGGAGATTATATTTTCGTGCAATAAGCGTACACATCTCGATGTCTTCTTCAGCAGAACAATCCCCCTCATCATTGTCCATACCGATTCTGATATAAAACAGATGAAGTTCGTGTCCCTCTTTGTAAAGACGATCCACTACTACGGCGCTGTCAACGCCTCCTGATATCAAAACAGCTATTTTCATACTTCCTCAAGTTCTGCCTCACTCTTATTTTCAGTGTGAATGATGTGGAGTGAAAGGAAATAGTCGACAGAAATCTTTCCCGGACCCACCAGTGCAATGAAAAAGTAAATGCCCAAAAACATTATGGGAAGATAACCTTGTTGTTGCCAATCGAGAAGATAGGGTGCCTCCACTCCTGAGTTATGGAGCAGATGATATTCAGCCAGAATCATCGCTATGAAAGGCGGGAGAATCATAAGACGAGTAAGAAATCCAAACATTATAAAGAGCGAGCATATCAATTCGATGCATATCATCACAATAAGAGAGGCTTCAGATGACATGCCAAGCACCGTAGGAAAAATCTCGCGCATTTCATAGAAACGAGCAAGCTGCCGAACTCCAAATTGCATCAGCATAATTCCGACAAAGAGCCTGAGGAAAAGTCGTCCAAGGTTTGTATAAGAATATCCTGTAGCCCTGAAATAGACTCTTTTTAGAAATCTTGATAAACTAAATCTCTTCATATATTATCTGATTATTAAGTAACTCTTAGAAATTAGTTATTTAAGTAACCTTTGAGCAAATATGTCCTTACTCTTAATCTTATTAATCAAAGGCAGCCAAACTTTATGGATAAATATTTTTTAAAGCCTCGTTGACTGCCGTCTCAATAGGTGTATTTTTAAGGACAATGTTACCGTCGCCTCCTATATAGTAAACAGCGGGATCTGCTCTCAAATCAACAATGCCGGCAACATCTGGTGCATTACCAACAATCCATTTTGAAGGATAGTTGGCAACTTCTTTTTCCCAATTGTCCATTTGGGAGGGAACGATGTAAAGGATATTTAGCTTTCCCTGCTCCACAGCCTGACGCAGAGATACATTGGTTTCAAGCCTCATTCTTTTCAAACGCCAGTCCATCTGAGTTGGATCGCCGAATATTATTATCGTCGGCGTTGACATTGGCATATATTTTTCAGCCTTTCCGTTTTTCCCGGTAAAGTCGAAAGTTGGTGCTTTCTGTCCGACAATGGTATTACGGAGAGAAGTAAGCTGCTTCTCATATTTTGTTTTACGGGCATCGGGCACTTTCTTATTTTTGAGGAAAGCGTCGAGAAATTTTATATATACAACGTCAATCCAATATTCTGCCCTTGGTCCGTAGATAATTTCCTCTGCTGATTTGGTGAATTGTGTGAGGAGCGTAGGATTTTTGGAAATCTTTGCTATAAGTTTATCTATGGCAACTTCTGCATTAGCCAAATCTGCCCAACGCATAGGAACAGAATAGACTTTCATCGCATCATTAAGTGCGTTCTGGTCAACTGCTGTGGTGGATTTGAAATCCATAGGATCCCAGAAATGCTCAATGAGATAGTTCGATTTGTCAACAAGGGTTGTCAATGACTCGGGAGCGACAGGGTACTCAAACAGAGGTGCAATCTGAATTATATCTTGTGAAAAGACCGGTTGGCCGGCAAAAATAGCCGCGCCTAATGATAATGCAAGTATGTATTTCCTTAATGTTGTCATCTAATGATTTTATTGTTTTTATTCTGTCACCAAATGGCGAATTGCCTTAGCCCAAGCATCATATCCTTTTCCAAGCAGATGCAGACCGTCGTTGGTAAATTCACGCCGTAATTTTCCGGTTTTCTTGTCGGCAAGTGCAGGCCAAAGGTCTACATATGTGGCTCCGTTTCTTTTTGCTATTTCTTTCAACTGCTCGTTAAGTGCTTTTATCACATTCTCTTTACCTTTAAGATTCTTATATCGTCCGAAATCGTTGTTTATCGGCATAAGAGATTGGATATAAAGGTGGCTTTCCGGTGAATCTGATCGTATTGTCTTAACCAAATCTTCATACGCTGCAGACAGTTGCGAGACGGTAAGGTTATGCGATACGTCATTTATACCTATAAGAAGGAAAATTTTTGAGGGATGGTTATTGGTGACTTGATGTAAACGTTCTTTAACTCCTGATATTACATCGGAGGATATACCTCGATTTTTAATAGAGGGATTATCGAAGAGTTCTGTGAATTCACCGCCGTCAGTGATAGAATTGCCTAAAAACACTATGTCACCCGGCTCGACAGGTAGAAGGTCGAACAGAGTCACTCGTTGATGCCAATATTCACTTCTTGCACCTGCCTCCACAGGGGAGAGAAGGGTGGCTGTTGAGAAAAGAAGAGCGGTAGAAAAATTAATAAAGTTATGAAATTTCATATTACCATCTGATTCAATGACGGTGGAACTCCAAAAGACCTTCCATAGGTGTCTCGGCAATAGAAGTCACTCTATAGCCCAACGATTCAGCGGCTTCCCTCAGAATTTTTGCGAAATGGAAAGCAATCGCACCTGTAAAACTCAGATCAAGTGTATGTGCTCCGGGATACATAGCTACATTTCGTGCCACAAATTTAGTGAGCTCCTTCAGTACGAGTGAGTAGATATACGGATTCCACAGATTGTCGTGAAGGAACGGCACAAGCGATGCAAGAAATTTATTAGGGGAGGGGTTGCGATAAATGTTGTCGAGGATGCTTGGCAGCGTAAGTCCGTAAGTTTCGAGGAATTTTTCTCGTATTGATTCGGGCAGCTGATTTTTAAAAGTATCGCTCACAAGTCTTTTCCCAAGTGCAGCTCCGCTTCCTTCGTCGCCTAAGACATAACCTAAGGATGGAATTTGGCTTACAATGACAGAGCCGTCATAGAGGCAAGAGTTGGAGCCGGTACCAAGGATACAAGCAATTCCCTTCCTTTTCCCGAACAAAGAACGTGCGGCTCCGAGAAGGTCAGAAGCAACACTGATGTCGGCATCGCTCCAAATCTCTGCAATTGCCTCCTTTGTTTTGGAGCAAATCTCATCGGTGGCACATCCGGCTCCGTAATAGTGGACTTCCTCCACTTTCACGTCTTTCGGGAGACGATGGGATACTTCCAAAAAGGTTTTTTTTACAACGTCAGGATGTGCGAGAAGAACATTAAGACCATCTGAGACAAAGGAGGTGGCGACCTCCCCGTCGGCCTTGAGGAGGGCCCATTCCACTTTGGTGGATCCGGCGTCGGCTATAAGTTTATTTTTCATTTATTAATATAAATAGCTATATTAAGAGAGAGGTAAAAGATTAGATTGCCGGAATGAAATTAAAGAGTATACGGCAATAGACTACAAAATTAATAAAATATTTATAAATATGTGTATTTCGACATAAGAAAAATTGAATACGGATATATGAAAAAAGTATGTACAGGGTTATAC
>CAMWTL010000039.1 GCA_947177145.1 uncultured Porphyromonadaceae bacterium | reverse complement strand
TGCCACCTATCGTTTTCATCCCCATTCTCCTATTGCCACTTATCGTCTACATCCCCATTCTCCTATTGCCACTTATCGTTTACATTCCCCTGCCGGTCACAACAGTCTTTATCGTATAGATAAGTATCTTCATGTCCACAAAGAGTGACATATTCGACATATATATGAGGTCGTAGCGCGTACGCTCCACCATCTGACGCACGTTGGAAGCATAGCCATATTTTACCATACCCCATGACGTGATGCCCGGACGCACCTGATACACAAGGGCATAATAGGGTGCCTCCCGCATTATCTGTTCTATGAAGAAACGTCGCTCCGGACGTGGTCCCACTATCGACATATCCCCCTTCAGAACATTCCAAAACTGAGGCAGCTCGTCAATACGATACTTTCGGAAAATCTTTCCCACACGTGTGATTCTCGGATCGTTCTCTCCCGACAGACACGGTCCACCCTTTTCAGCATCCACCCTCATCGTCCTGAACTTGTAGATATTGAAAGGCTTCTGCTTAAGACCAATCCTCTCCTGGGAATAGATTACCGGACCTTTGGAATCCCATTTCACCAGCAAGGCGAGGACGGCATATAACGGAGAGAACAGCACCAACACTAAAAGCGACACCACCACATCCATCATACGTTTCACGTTTTTCGACGATTCGCTTAGAGCCGGAGTGGTGAGGTCAACGAAAGGCTCACCATATATATCCTGAAGTCGTATAGCCGAGGTGACGTAGGAAAAAGTGTCAGGGGCTATCTTAATTGGCAATTCCAGATGAAACAGCTGATAAAGAAGATTAAGAACCTTTTTCTCATTGTAGGTGCTTCCGGCAATGACTAATTGATCTACCTCTTCTCTCCTGCATACATCTTCTACCTCTTCTAAGGAATAGACCCTTTCCCCGTCGTCTATCCCCTCCTCACCCGGTATGGAAAGATAACCGATTATATTCACCCCTATTCTTGCCTTACCCTCCTTGAGCCGGTGTCCCGTGGCACGTGCAGCTTTCGAATTACCGACTATCAGCGTGCGAAACGCCCATTGGTGCTCCCTGAAATGGGTGGAAGCAGCCGAAGTTATGAGCAGCCGACCGATATAAGGGATAATGAATAGCACCGATAATAAACCTGCCAACAGCTCATAGTTGATGGTGCGCTCACCCGTCTGGTCATTTATCAAAAGCACAAGATATATCAGCGCCGTATTGATGGAAGCCGAGAAAAAGGTGGTGACAAGCTCCTGAAGTCTTGATTTCCCGAAAGGTTGGTTATAGTAGCCCGAAAGCCAGTAGATGCCCAACATGCCGAAAGGGATGGCAATTTCCTCTATAATCAGCTTGGTGGAAAAGACAAACGTCCAGATGTCATTCACATCGTAGAGGATATAGCATCTGCAAATGTTGAAAAGGAAGAATGCAAGCGAGCTGGTGACGTAATCACACACCACATACTTCCATCTTTGCCGGGCAGCAGACAGTCTTCTTCCTCCCATAAATAATTATACCTGTTAAGCTTTAGAGGTTATCTTATTACCTTAATTAAGCCGCCGTCACTGACCTTGATGATATTGCTGGGCTTATGCGGTGTGTTGTCGTCACGACGGTATTCAGCGATGTAGTCGCATCCCTCCTTAATCTCGTCGGAGATCTGAGAGAAGAACACGGGAGCTTTCTCCCCGCTCACGTTGGCTGAGGTCGACACTATCGGGCGATGCAACCGACGGCATAACTCATTGCTATATCGTTCGGAAGTGATACGTATACCAAGCGAACCGTCTTCGGCAAGCAGATTGGGAGCAACACCGAAAGGATGATCGTATATTATGGTCATAGGGTCAACAGCTGCCTCGATCAATTGCCACGCCACATCAGGAATATCCTTCACTGTACGGTCAAGCATAGCTTCGCCATCCACAAGTACGAGCATCGACTTGCTTTCTGCTCTACGCTTCAGTTCATATATCTTTTTCACCGCTTCGGGATTAGTGGCGTCGCAACCTATACCCCATACTGTGTCGGTGGGATAAAGAATTATCCCACCTTTCTTCAACACAGCTACCGCGTTTTTTATATCTTCTTCAAAAGTCATTTTTTCTTATTGTCTTTTTTATTTATCACGATGCTGTCTACTTCATTCAGCCATAGATGGCTTGACGCATCCGAAGGCATACGCCAGTCACCACGTGGAGAAAGATTGACGCTACCTACCTTAGGACCGTCGGGCATACAGCTGCGCTTGAACTGCTGGCTGAAGAAACGGCGGTAGAAATTACGAAGCCATTTGAGCAGCGTCTGTTCATCATATACCCCTGCGAAAGCCTTACGGGCAAGCATAAAAATCTTCCGGGGAGCAAAGGAGTTACGCAGCAAATGATACATAAAGAAATCGTGCAATTCGTAAGGACCGACAAGATCTTCAGTCACCTGACCGATTTTGTCTTCTCCTGACGGCACCAACTCCGGGCTTATCGGAGTGTCAACGATGTCGAGAAGTATCTCTTTGGCACGCTCTCCAAATTCGGTGGCAAACCACTTCACAAGATGCCTTACCAGTGTCTTGGGGACAGAGGCATTCACCCCATACATCGACATATGGTCGCCGTTGTAAGTACACCATCCCAAAGCCAATTCCGACATATCACCTGTGCCGATAACTATGCCGTTTACTTTATTGGAGTAATCCATAAGTATTTGGGTGCGTTCTCTTGCCTGAGAATTCTCATACGTCACATCAAACAGCTTAGGATCCTGACCTATATCCTCGAAATGCTGTGCCACAGCCTTACCGATAGGAATCTCAAGGGCAGTGACTCCCAATTCCTCCATCAGTCCCACAGCATTGTTATGGGTACGCGAAGTAGTAGCCATACCCGGCATAGTTATGCCATAGATTCCTTTACGGTCAAGTCCCAAGAGGTCGAATGCCCTTACGGTCACGAGCAGGGCAAGAGTAGAATCAAGTCCACCCGAAATGCCTATCACTGCATTTCGGCAACCAATGACGTTGAGACGTTGCATAAGTCCGCGAGCCTGGATATTGATGATCTCTTCGCAGTGCTCACTAAGTTTCTTTTCGTCGTGGGGTACAAAGGGATGCGGGTCAATACGCACATTAAGAAGCTCCGGATCGCGAACCTCTCTTTTCAACTCATCCTCATATCTGACTGAGCCATCGGGATTATAGTGGATAATGCCATCTTCATCAGCATCCGGATCAGGAGAATCAAGCAATATGTCGTGCAGAGCATTGGGTCTTACCTTTACATATTTTTTCTCGTGATCCACGCCGTCGAAGAATGTAGAAAATTTTGCTCTGTCATTTTGCAGTTTCTCCACATCAATATCCTTCACCACCAACGCAAGTTGGGTAAAGAAACGTCGTTCTGTCTCGACGACTGTGCCGTCTTCTGCTACTATGGCATTACCGGCAAATACAAGGTCAGTTGACGATTCACCCCATCCTGCCGAGGCATAGATATAGCCACAACGGCAACGTGCCGACTGTTGCGCAATGAGCTTCAGCAGATAGTCGTGTTTTCCGATAAGTTCATCGGAAGCGGAGAGATTGAATATGAGCTGTGCGCCTGCCTTTGTCAAGCCACTGCTCGGAGGAACAGGCACCCATAAATCTTCACATATCTCAATGCCAAAGGTCACATCCTTATGTTTGAAAAGTAGGTTATTGCCCAGCATAGTGTTGGTGTGGAACACGAAGTTACAGCTTTCCAAATCTGCTCCCGATTCAAACCATCTCTTCTCATAGAATTCTCCATAATTGGGAAGGTGTATCTTAGGCACAATACCCACTACTCCATTGGCATCAATCACCACAGCGCAGTTGAAGCGTCGCCCCTTCGCCATAACAGGACAACCGACAATCACCTTCATCTCATTTTCGTCTTCATTATCTAAAAGCTCGATCAGACGCCCCACACCACGCTCCGCTTTCTTCATCAGAAGCGACTGCTCAAACAGATCTCCGCATGTGTAGCCGGTGATACACAATTCAGGAAGAACCAAGATGTCTACATTCTTCTTTATACTTTGCCTTATCAGCTTACCGATCTCTGACACAT
Organism: uncultured Porphyromonadaceae bacterium; assembly: GCA_947177145.1. Taxonomy (GTDB): domain Bacteria; phylum Bacteroidota; class Bacteroidia; order Bacteroidales; family Muribaculaceae; genus Lepagella. The sequence goes on along the minus strand of CAMWTL010000039.1, from coordinate 15,151 downwards.
TATGGTCTACGTCCGCCACCTTTACATTGGGAACTCCTGCCGCCACTCTTATGAATCCGAAATTTTCCATTGTATGATTGTCGATTTGTTGAGTCGTGTAACTTTGTTATCATCGCATTCCCCTCTTTGCTGACGTGTGTCCCGAAGAGCATTTTAATCATTTCCACATCGCCGGGAAGGGGTTGTGACAATAATTTTACAAATTTACGAAACTATTCGTAAAAAATAAATGTTTTTTCAATATAATTCCCAAGATAGGTTGCCTGCATTATGAGATGTTGCTCCGATTATTATTTTGTAGCCGGTTTCATTTTGTAGCCAATCCTATCCAAAGGATTGATTATTTTGTATTGTTTTCTCTTATCCCCTCACAATTGGATTATGAAATTAAACTGTAAACATTCAGCGTTGGCACTTCTGATGATGGCGGCTGCCTCAATTTGTTCTATCCCGGCTTATGCCCAAGCGGGTGAGAAAACTCTTGGCATTGCCGGGGGGTATGCCTCTCATAACAACGGAGGGGAAGCTAATATTTATTTCCATTACAATTTCTCTCAGCACGTGCGTATCGCTCCGGAGATTGGATACGTATTCCGCAATGAGGGAAAATCCGCTTTTGAATGTAGCGTTGATATGCATTTCCCCTTCCGTGTGGCTCGCGGATTCAAGGTCTACCCTCTCACGGGTGTCACCCTCAACAATTGGAGCTACGAACACGGTGGGCATATCACACGCGGTGGTCTTGACTTTGGAGGTGGCGTTGATCTCTATCTTACCTCTTCACTTAAACTCAACCTGCAAGGCAAATATTCTCTGATGAACGATACAAGCGGATGCTTCGTGCAAATGGGTATCGGCTATGTGTTTTAAGGTCTCTATATATTCCAAGAGATTCTGTATAATCAGGCATTATACTCCAAAAAGTCTGTTAATCAAGCATTGTACTCCAAAAAAGTCCGTTAATCAAAGAGACCTTTGTAACATGAGAAGTCTGTATAGCAAAGGTATCGTTTATATTCTAAATGTTTACATTATTTAATAAACATAATTATGAAAAAATTTAAACTGCTTATTTTCTCCATAGGGATTGCCTTTATGGGTGCATTATCCGGTTGTTCCACATCAAGTCTTAATATGCAAAGTCTGATAGGGGCTGGCTCAAAAGCTTTGCAGGCTGCTACCATATCCGATTCACAGATTCAATCCTATGTCCATCAGTATGTGCAGAGCATGGATCAGAAAAATAAAGTTGCCGCAGCCAACAGTCCCTATGCCGTGCGTCTTGCCAAACTTACGCAGGGTCTTACCTCGGTTGACGGTATACCTCTGAACTTCAAAGTATATATGACCAATGATATCAACGCATTCGCTTGCGCCGACGGTAGTGTCAGGGTATATTCCGGACTGATGGATAGAATGACCGATGATGAGGTGCTTGGAGTCATCGGTCATGAAATTGGTCATGTTGCTCATAAAGATACCCGTAAGGCATTTCAGGAAGCTCTTCTACAGTCAGCTCTTGTTGAAGGAATAGGTTCTACAAGCAGCACGGCAGCCCTCCTGACATCTTCCCAGCTCTCCCAGATCGGACAGAAACTGATGAGCGCCAAATACTCACAGAAGCAGGAGAGCAATGCCGACGATTATGGCTACGATTTCCTCAAAGCTAACGGGAAGAATCCTTGGGCTATGGCATATGCCTTCTCAAAGCTTGAGCAGCTTGAAGGAGCGCAACCGACAAGTAACGGGTTATCTCAGATGTTCTCTTCTCACCCTTCCACCCCCAAGCGTATAAAACATATTATGGACCGCTGCAAAAAGGATGGCATAGCCCAACCTGCCAACTAAGTCCCACTTCATATCCTCCCTACCCCACCACTAATTTACAACTCATCCATTCCTGAATACCCTTTCGACGGCTTCAGGAATGGATGTTTTTTGAGATCCTTACCTTGCATAGGAAAATATGTGTTAACTGTGTGTCGGTGATATGGGAGACAATTCGGAAATGTCTTACCCCAGAAACAGTTGGCTCCGCTTACACATCTTTAGTGTAAGCGGAGCCAACTACTTTATGAAATTATCCAAAAGGGATTGAGGTCAGAGCTTGTTGTACCTGATTTAAAGTTCCTTAACCTAATTCAAGGTTTCTAAAGGTTAAAGAGTTTCCTATTCTTAGAGGTTGAAGAAAGCTTCTTAGAGGTTGAAGAAGGTCAGGAAGCCAAGGGAACTTTGAACCGCGTCGTAGCAGTACTGGTAGATGTAAGGCACGAGACCGAAGAAGACGATACCGGCAACACATAACCAAAGACCAACTTTCTGGCAACGCTCTGTCTCGAATGTACCAATCTTCGGCTCCTCCGGACTGATCCACATCGCCTTGACAACGAGCAGATAGTAGTAGAGCGAAATGATGGTGTTGATAAGAGCGATTAGCACGAGCATATAAAGCGCCCAAGAATTGCTGCTGGTAACTGAAGTAAAGATGAGAATCTTACTGAAGAAACCTGCAAACGGAGGAATACCTGCCAATGAGAACATTGCCAATGTCATTGCGAATGACAACCAAGGATTGCTCTTATGGAGACCGTTGTAGTCGTCCATACTGAGCTTACCGGTATTCTCCTCAATAGTGTTGATCACTGCAAAGGCTCCGAGGTTGCTGACCACATATACAAAGATGTAGAACATCATTGAAGCAAGACCGAGACCATTTACCGCCATTGCACCGAGCATAATGTAACCTGCCTGTGAAACTGACGAGAATGCCATGAATCGCTTCATGTTCTTCTGACGGATTGCAAAGAGGTTACCTACTGTGATTGTAGCGATAATGACGGCATACATCATCCACTCCCAAGCATCGCTGTAAACCGCGCCGAAGCACTGCACGAAGATCACGAAGAATGCGAAAGCAGCAGAGCCTTTGGAGATAACTGAGAGATAGCTGGTGATTGCAGTCGGAGCACCTTCATAAACGTCGGCAGTCCAAAGATGGAAAGGCACGAGCGAAAGCTTGAAACCGATACCTGCGATTACGAAAGCAAGAGCTATGAGGAGCAAACCGCTCATCTCACCCTGTCCGATATAGAGGGCAATATCAGAGAAATAGAGCGAACCTCCGGAGAAAGCATATACGAAAGAGAGACCCACAAGCAGAATGGCTGAGGAGAACACCGCAGTCATTATATACTTGATAGCCGCCTCGTGGCTTTCATAGTGACGCTTGTTGAAGGCAACCAAAGCTGCAAGAGGCAGTGAAGCCGATTCAAGACCAATGATGAAGAGAAGGAAGTGACGGGCAGAGACCATAAGATACATACCGAAGAGTGTCACCAAAATCAATTCATAAAATTCGCCCTTGCGGATAGCCACCTCATCGCTGTTGACCCATTTTGAACTTTGGAGGAACACGATGAAGACACCCACATTGAGGATGGCTTTGATAGCGTTGGTAGCGTTGTCGTTGATATACATTCCGCCAAAGACCTCCTCGCAAGAAGCGGGGACAATCCAAATGGCGATAGTGCCGAGTGCAAATAGAATGGTGGTCAGCGGAGTCAGGATCCGCTTTCCCTTTTCATTCGAAAATGTGTCGAATAAAAAGACCAGCATAAAGATTCCGAGTACGATAAGTTCGGGAATCATTGATCCAAATTGTGAATAGTCCATTGTTAGATTGCTTGATTATTTATTCAATACATTTCATTTCAGATTACTCCCTGGATGGCAGCGATGATAGGCTTAAAGCTGAACTGGATAGTCTCGTTGATCCAATTCGGGAAGCAACCTATACCGGCGATACATACTATAAGTGTCACAGTAGCGAGACGCTCAAACCAAGTGGCATCGGTCAGCTCAAGGTGATGCTTATCCTGCACAGGACCGAGAAGGAGCTTACCCACAACACGGAGGATGTAGACCGCTGTAATCACGATTGAGCAGGTAGCCGCAATCACAAAGATACGGTGGAAAGTGTCGGCATCCTGGAACGAACCGAAGAAGATGGTCATCTCAGCTACGAAACCTGACAGACCCGGAAGACCGAGAGATGCGAAACCGGCAATCATATAGCAGACACCGAGGTAAGGCATAATTCTCATCAAACCACCCATCTGGCGGATGTCACGTGTGTGAGTACGTCCGTAAATCATACCGATAAGGGCAAAGAAGAGTGCCGTCATCAAACCGTGAGAGAGCATCTGGAGGATAGCACCTGTCATGGCAGTGGTGTTGAGCATAAGGATGGCGAAGAGCACCATACCGCAGTGAGAAACCGATGAGTAAGCATTGATATACTTGAGGTCGGTCTGAACACAAGCTGAGAACGCACCGTAGACGATACTGATACCGGTAAGGATGATAAAGATCCAAGCCAGCTCATTTGCAGCCTGCGGAAGGAGGAAGATGGCGATGCGGAAGCAACCGTAACCACCAAGCTTCATAAGCACACCGGCGTGAAGCATTGACACCGCTGTCGGGGCACAAGCGTGACCGTCGGGACTCCATGTGTGGAAGGGGAACATGGCACCGAGAACACCGAAGCCTACGAATGTGAAACAGAAAAGCATCTTCTGCCAATCGGGATCGATCGAGGCATTGTGGGAGATTTCAAGAATGTTCCAAGTGAGCTGTCCACCTTCAGGAGCACTGTGCCAATAGATGCCGAGCAGACCAAGCATAAGGAATGCCGAACCACCCATAAGCATAAGGGTAAGCTTCATTGCCGAATACTCCTTGCGTCCGGTGCCCCACACGCCGATGAGAAGGTACATCGGGATAAGAGCCACCTCATAGAACATGAACATCGTGAAGATGTCGATGGAGATAAAGAAACCGAACACACCGGTGCTCAGAAGAGCAAACCAGAGGAAGAAGTTCTTGGGAAGCGGACTGATTTTCCAGGAAGCGAATGTTCCGGCAAATACAATCACAGAGGAGAGCATAAGCATAAGCACCGAAATGCCGTCTACACCGACAGCAAGATGAATGTTGAGCGGTGCATACCACATCCAGCTGCCGGTGAAAAGCATCTCATCATCTACACCGGCGGCGCGGAGGCTTAGAAAATCGCAGCAAAGCCAGATTGAAAGGCCGAGCAGGACTGTTGAGCAAACCACCATCACTGAGCGGATAGCATTCATACTGCTATTGCGGCATAAACCTAATCCTGCCATCATAATGACGGGGATCACTACAAACCAGATTAATATATTTCCAAACATAATCTATTTATTTCTGCGTTGCAATATGAAAGGTTAGATAAGGCAGAGCCAGGTGATGGCGGCAAGTATGATGGCTCCGAAGAAGTACCAGAGCACATATGCCTGAATTGAGCCTGACTGCATACCGCGTATAGCGTAAGATGCTTTCTGAGTGATTGTGGCGAAAGCGTCCATTGTAGCGTCGATGACATGGCGGTCAAACCATGCGATGCTCTTACAGATGATGCCGAAGATGATCTTATGGGTAATGAACATATAGATCTCATCCCAATAGAAGCGACGGTGAGCAGCCTCCCAAAGTGTGGGCCAGAAGTTTTTGACCTTCGTAGGAAGATCGTTCTTCTTCATATACATCCTTGTGGCGAGTGCGATACCGCAGATTGCTACTATAAGGCTCGGGATAGCTACCTTTACCCATTCGATATGGATATGGTAAGGAACGCCGTTCCATGTAACGAACTGACCGAAATCTATCCAGCCGCAGCAGAATGATACGGCTGCCAGGATGATAAGAGGAAGCGACATCTGCCAGGGAGCATCGTGGGGCTTATGTTCCTTGTAGTGAGGATTCTCCTCCCACCAGAATACGAGGAAGTAAAGACGGAACATATAGAAGGCGGTAAGACCGGCTACCATCATCATCCATGCACCCCAGAACCAATGACGGTTGAACATGGCAGCAAGCATCTCATCTTTAGAGAAGAAGCCTGCGAAGGGCCAGATACCGGCAATGGCGAGACAGCCAATAAGGAATGTCCAGTGAGTGATAGGCATATACTTTCTCAGACCACCCATAGCCGTATAGTTGTTGGAGTGTACGGCGTGGATAAGAGCACCTGCCCCAAGGAAGAGGAGCGCCTTGAACATCGCATGGGTGAAGAGGTGGAACATACCTGCCATATAACCGAGGCCGGAGTAATGCACACCCTCGATCGGAAGGTCGTAAGCACAACCGAGAGACACCATCATGAATGCAATCTGAGAAATGGTAGAGAACGCAAGTACACGTTTGATGTCGATCTGCGCACACGCCACGACCGCTGCGTAGAATGCTGTGGCAGCACCCACGTAGCATACAAATGTGAGAGAAGCGTCAACCACGCAATATACGGGGAACATACGTGCTACCAAGTACACACCTGCCACGACCATTGTAGCGGCGTGGATAAGTGCTGACACAGGAGTCGGACCCTCCATTGCATCGGGAAGCCAAATGTGGAGAGGAAGCATTGCCGACTTACCCATACCACCGGTGAAGATCAGCACCATTGCCCAGGTAAGAAGTGATGCACCCATAAAGGTTGCGCCGCCGAACTCCTGAAGCACAGCCGCAGGATTGTTGGTCATGGCAACGAAGTTGAATGTCTCGGTGTAGTAAGAGAGAATAAGGATACCGATAAGGAAGCCAAGATCGGCAAAACGGGTCACGATAAACGCCTTCTTAGAAGCGGACACTGCTGAGGGAAGCTTATAGAAGAAGCCGATCAACAGATAGGATGAAACGCCCACAAGCTCCCAGAAGATATACATCTGGAAAATGTTGGTGGCAACCACAAGTCCGAGCATTGAGAAGGTGAAGAGAGAAAGGAATGCGTAGTAACGCTGGAAACCCGGCTCATGCTCCATATAACCCCAGCTGTAGAGATGCACCATGAAAGATATGGTGGTAATCACAATCAGCATAAGGGCAGAGATGGGATCGAGAAGGAAACCGATATTGACTACGAGCCTCTGGGTGAATGCCAGCCAGGTGACATCAAACACCTGATACTGCTGGCGCACTCCGTCGATAATGAAGTTGGCGTCGCCACTGAAATAGTAGGTTAAAGCTACGATGTAGGCAAGGACAGCTGTCGTGCCGAGGCCGCAGATACCGAGGATACCGGCGAGCTTGCGCGACATCTTGACACCACCTATTCCTAAGACAAGGAACATCGTGATGGGAATCGCCAAAATTAAAATTGGAAGTGTAATGTCCATATCTTAGTATTTCAATTTGTTGATTTCAGTTATATCAGTATTGCCGATCGAACGGTAGATATTGATGATGATGGCAATGGCGATTGCAGTCTCCGCAGCGGCAATTGCGATTGCGAAGAGAGTGAAGACCATACCATCCATAGAGCCGGGGAAGAGATAGCGGTTGAACACCACGAAATTCAGGTCGGCTGAGTTAAGCATCAACTCCAAGGAAATCAGGATAGCAATAAGATTCTTACGGGTGATGAATCCGTAAATGCCGCAGACGAGCATTATGACGCTGGGCACAAGATACCATAACATACTCAGATCCATATCATCTTATTCTTTACGGGCAATTGTGACGCCACCGATTATACAAGCAAGCAACAACACACTTATAGCCTCAAACGGCAAGAGATACTGGAAACGGTCGCTGCCGGTGAAGGCATCGCCAATCTCTTTCATTGTGATCTGCTGTCCGCTGGCGATACATTCCGTGAGCGACATCCCATGAAGGAGCGGCATAAAGAACAGAGCCAACAGAAGAAGCACACCTCCAGCCACCGCCACAGTGCCGCCGATAGCCCTTCTGTGGGAATCGATTATGCCTGTGGCATCGTTGGGTTTATGGGTAAGCAAAATAGCAAACACAAACAGCACCATGATACCGCCTGCATATACCGCTATCTGCACAGCACCCAGAAACTGGTAGCCTAACTGGAAATAAATCACTGCCGTGCTGAGAAGCACAAAAAGAAGGTAGGTCGCGGAACGCAAGATCTTGCGCGTAGTCACCGCCTTTATGGAAAACACCACAATGGCGATGGCAACCACGAAATACACAATTATATTTCCTACAGAATCCATTATTTATTAGTTTTCTTTAGTTTCCTCTTTAGCGGTATCGTTAGCAGGCTTAGCTTCGGGAGCCGCAGCGGGTTTGGCTTCAGGTGCGGCAGCGGGTTTCGGAGCAGCAGGAGCACCTCCGGCTGCGGCTGCCTTAGCGGCAGCTTCCTTCTCAGCTTTGATCTTCGCAGCCTTTGCAAGCGCCTCAGCCTTTATCTTGGCAAGCTTCTCAGGATCCATAGCGGGCTTCGGAGCCGGAGCAGCCACATCATCCTTAGGTTCGGGACGATAGTTGAGTTGCTTGATCAAGGCTCCACGTGTAAAGGTTGCCTGCTCAAAATCGTTAGTAAACTCGAGGGCATCCTGCGGACAGGTAGTGACGCAAAGCATACAGAATGTGCAGCTGCCAAGGTCATACATGTACTTGTCGAGCTTTCTCTTTTTCTTGCCGTCCGGAAGCTCCACCATCTTAGTGGTGAGCTGGATGGTGCCGTTCGGACAGTTCATCTGGCATATGCCGCAAGCGATACACTTATGGTGCCCCTGCGCGTCATACTTGAGAGTAAGCTCCGCCCTGAAACGGTCAGCGATGTTGAGAGTCGCTCGATTCTCCGGATACTGCTCGGTAATCTTGGGTGTGACAAACTCCTTACCTGTCACAGCCATTCCGGTGACAAGGCTCTTGAGACCCTTGCCCACTTCCGAAAAATATTCCTTAATACTACTCATTAGATTGTAAAAATTATTCTCGTATTCATGATTTCCGTCAGGTTACCTTCCGATCTGACCTCCCAAGATGTCAAGAAGCTCGGTGGTGATGCCCTGCTGGCGGAGTTTATTGTATTCGAGTTGCAGGCTTTCCAGAAGCTTCTTGGCGTTATCGTTGGCAGCTTGCATTGCCATGACACGCGCCGCCTGCTCGGAGGCTCTGTTCTCTATGGTGATTTCTTGCATTGTTGAGAGCACAAACATTGGCAGCACTTCATTGAAGATGCTGTTGGGATCAGGCTCGAAGATATAGAGCTTGTTGTCTTCCGCTCCGGCAGCCTCATCCTCTATCGCCTTACGGCTCACGGGATAAAGCTGGTCAACGGTAGGCACCTGCTTGCCCATCGACACAAACTTCATATACACGACTTCAACAAGATCGTATATGCCGGTCTGGAAGTCATTACGCAGAGTGTGGGTAAACTCATTGACGGTCTTACTTTCCATCTTGGAGTCGATACCCGGCATTACTATGGTACGAAGATTGCGTTCCTTCAGCTTCAGACAAGCCTTGGCAACCTTCTTTCCCACAGGAATAATCGTGATTTCAACATTATCTCCATATTTATCCCTCAAATGAGCTTTCTCAATGAGGAATTTCTTGAAGATATTCATATTGTAGGCACCACACAGACCGTCGTCAGTGCCATAGACCACTACTCCCACTCGTTTCACCTCCCTCTCGTTGATTAGTGGAGAATTGAAATCAATGTCGGTATCAAGCAAGTGACCCATGATCGACTTCACCTGGTCTTTAAACGGCAAAAGCTTCCTAAGCTCAAGCTCATTCTTATGCACCTTGGCAGACGATATCATCTTCATAGCGCCTGTGATCTTCTCACTCGACGCTACCGATCCAATACGTGTCTTTAGGGCTTTTAGAGTAGCCATCTGTTATTCGGTTTCTTTAGGTTAGCGCCACGTGGTCGCGATAAGCGCCCGTTGGCAGATAATAATATGGATATGCAGTGGTGTCACCCTTTCCGGTGACACCACCGCAGACCGTTATTCTTTTGTTTTATATCGTGCTGATACTTCGGCAGCACATTCTCTCAATTTCTGCTGAACATCATCAGAGAGGATGCCCGCTTTAAGCTGGTCGAGCACTTCTTTCTGATATTTTGCCTTCAACAGCTGGAGGAACAGCTCTGCAAACTCATGTACCTTATCAATAGGCACGGCTTCCAGAAGACCGTTCACACCGCAGAAGATTACGGCAATCTCATTCTCAACGGGCCAGGGCTGATACTGGGGCTGGATAAGAAGCTGCTGGTTCTTGCGACCTCTATCGATCACACGGGCTGTCACAGGGTCGATGTCGCCACCGAACTTGGTGAACGACTCAAGCTCACGGAACTGTGCCTGGGCAATCTTAAGAGTACCTGCCACCTTCTTCATAGCCTTGATCTGGGCGTTACCACCTACACGCGATACAGAGATACCCACGTTGATAGCCGGACGTATACCCTGATTGAAGAGACTGGTCTCAAGGAAGATCTGTCCGTCAGTGATTGAAATCACGTTAGTAGGGATATATGCCGATACGTCACCAGCCTGGGTCTCGATAATCGGGAGCGCAGTGAGTGATCCTCCACCCTTAACAATGGGCTTAAGCACTTCCGGAAGGTCATTCATAGAGGATGCCACTTCCTGATTGTCGATAATCTTCGCAGCTCTCTCAAGCAGACGAGAGTGGAGATAGAAAATATCGCCCGGATATGCCTCACGTCCTGAGGGACGCTTCAAGATAAGGGAGATCTCACGATAAGCCACAGCCTGCTTTGAAAGGTCATCGTAAACGATGAGGGCATCGCGACCTGTATCGCGGAAATACTCACCGATCGCTACACCGGCAAAGGGAGCATAGTAGCGCATGGACGCGGAGTCAGAAGCCGTAGCAGCCACCACTACCGTATAGTCCATAGCACCATACTTCTTGAGGGTATTGACAATCGAAGCCACAGAGGAACCCTTCTGACCTATAGCCACGTAGATACAATATACGGGCTTTCCGTCAAGGTAGTTCTGACGCTGGTTGATGATAGTGTCAAGCGCAATTGCTGTCTTACCGATCTGACGGTCGCCGATGATAAGCTCACGCTGACCGCGACCGATAGGAATCATCGCGTCGACTGCCTTAAGACCTGTCTGCAACGGCTGATTCACAGGCTGACGGAAGATTACACCGGGAGCCTTACGCTCAAGCGGAAGACGCATAAGGTCGCCCTCAATGGGTCCGTTGCCGTCAATCGGTTCGCCAAGGATATTGATCACGCGGCCTAAGAGCCCCTCTCCTACCGGAATAGAAGCAATCTCACCCGTGCGACGCACCGACATGTTTTCAGTCACTTCATTAACATTGTTGAGAAGCACAACACCCACATTGCTCTCCTCAAGGTTGAGCGCGACGCCCTTTACGCCGTTCTCAAACTCAACAAGCTCGTTGCTTCGCACATTCTCCAGACCGTAGACGTGAGCCACACCGTCGCCGACTTCGAGGACAGTGCCCACCTCGTCAAACTTAATCTGAGAGTTTACGTTGTCGAGCTCTTGTTTAAGTATATCAGATATTTCGCTTGGGTTAAGCATCTTTAATTACTTGCTTCTTAAAAGTGTTTGACGTAGTTGTTCGAGTTCATTGCTCACCGATGCATCCATTCTCACTGAGTCAACATCGATGATAAACCCTCCGATAAGATCGGGGTTAACCGATTCCGAAAATTCGAGAGACATCCCTTTGAAAGAGTCGCCTACCAGCTTACGAAGCCTTTCCATCTCGTTGTCGGGAAGTGTGGCGGCAGTGATGATTTTCACCTGAGCGATATTGTTAGCCTTACGGTATATATCGCGGTAGGCTATCATCATACGCCAGAAAAACTCCTCCCTCTTATGTTCGATCACAAGCTTCACAAAGCGTTTGTAGGCTTCATCGGCCTCGTTGCCGGCAGCGGCAAGAAGCAGCCTCTCCTTGTCGGAAGTCTTGACATTCGGATTGGCTATCGCCTTCTGCAAAGCGGGATTCGTCTCAAACGATCCGATCACCGTTTTTGCCAGATCATAAACTTCTACCGTGTTGTCATGCTCAAGTGCAAACTTATAGAGTGCCTTGGCATATCTCTGGGGTATGAGACCGTTGTCCATCAGATCAGTTCTTCTCTATTTCGTCCAACATTTTATTTACGAGCTCAGTCTGCGCCTTGTCATTGCTAAGCTGGTTGCGCACCATCTTCTCAGCTATCTCAAGGGAGAACTTGCTCACCTCATTTCTGAACTGCAGTTCAGCTTCTTTGCGTGACTGTTCTATCGACACTTTGGCTGCGTCCATTACTTTCTGAGCCTCTTTGGCTGCCTCGTTCTTGGCCTCCTCGATGATCTGAGATTTCATCTTTGCAGCATCACGCAACATTTCTGCCTGTTTAATCTGTGCCTCCTCAATATATTTCTGAGCGTCAGCTCTTGCTGAATCGAGCTGAGCCCTTGCCTCCTGGGCATACTCAACTCCTTTGTCTATTTTATCGGCGCGCTCGTCAATATTCTTGAGTATTACGGGCCATCCCCACTTCGCCAGGATAGCGAAGAGGATGATGAACGCCAAGAACATCCAGAATACCAGACCGAAATCGGGCGTGAATAATTCCATTCTTTATAAAATTAAGTGTGTGTCGAATTAGAGGAAGAGACAGAGAGCGCAAATAATCACCGCGAAGAGAGCCACACCCTCGATAAGAGCGGCAATAACGATCATGTTTGAACGGATGTCGCCGGCTGACTCAGGCTGACGTGCGATTGACTCCATTGCAGATGAGCCGATGTTGCCGATGCCGATACCTGCGCCAATTGCTGCGATACCTGCTCCTATTGCTGCGCCGATTGCTGCGAGCGGAGCTACTGCTGCCAAAATCATTGATAACATAATTCTTGCGTTTTTAAATGTTATTGTTATTTTTAAGTATTCTCTATTTTATCAGTTGTTTTAACCTATCTCCTTGATGTTGTCGATTACCTCAGCCTCCTTATGAAGTTCGTGGTGATCATCCACATCGCTCATTGATATGAAGATGGTGGCAAGGAGTGTGAACACGTAAGCCTGGATAAAGCTCACAAGCACATCTATTGCAAGCATGAAGAGCGAGAAAAGAACCGACACCACTGCTGAGGCTCCTGCCACTGCTGCACCGAACATCGCAAAGATGAAAATGATAAGTGTGAGTGTGATCACAATCATATGGCCGCCCATCATATTGGCGAAGAGACGCACACAGAGAGCCGCCGGCTTAGTGAAGATACCGAAAATCTCGATGAACTGCATAATCGGAATCGGGAACTTCAGGAAGAGGGGCACATCGGGCCAGAATATCTCTTTCCAATAATGCTTGGTGCCATTGACATTCACAACCACAAACACCATCACTGCCAACACCAAGGTAATGGCGATATTACCTGTGAGGTTGGCACCACCCGGGAAAATCACGATGAGACCAAGGAGGTTCATTATGAAAATGAAGAAGAAACAGGTCATAAGGAACGACGCATATTTCTTTGCCTTGTCGTGAAGTGTAGACTTGATCACACCGTCATAAATGAACTCGATAAGCATCTCCCAGAAGCCCATACCTTTGCGGGGAGCCTTATCGCCCTTACGACGATAGTATCTCACGAGGCTCATAGCGATGGCAGTGACTATGACGGTAGCTATAAGAAGCGCCAATACATTCTTAGTGATAGAGATGTCGTAAGGCTTATATTCCTTGTAGTACTTGCCATCAAATTTAACAAAGCCGTCAACTATCTCATCATTCTGAGCCTTGGCAATCTCCTCAGCTTGTTTCTCCTCGGCAGGAGAGGTAAGCAGAAGCTGCACAACCTTATCTTTATGCTTACTTGCATGAGCGAGCACAAACTGATAACGATCTGCCCAATCCCCTTTGCCAATTGTGACAATCTGCGGCTCGGTCTCCACATGGACTTTACCTGTAGCCGGATCAACCACTTCGACATGTTTGGTAAGACGCGCCGAGGAGAAGCAATGCCAGCTCCCGTCTTCCGCCCTCACTATCACAGGAAGAGGAATCCTGTAGGTATGGCTGAAAGGAACCTCCCAGCCGTAACCGTCGCCAAGGTGATGGAAAAGTATCTCCTTGACGTTGATTCCGCCCTCCTCATTGCTTCCTGAAGCCTTCGCAAAGTTAGGCAGGAGCATGACGAGAGCCAGAATGGCTGTGAGAATAATATTTCTTTGTCTGTTCATCCCTTATATGTTTTATTAGATATCCTACAAGTCGGGCAAATCAATACACGCACACCGACACAATGTTGTTGTCTACATCGACGAGACCACCTTTTATCTCAAGTATCTCCTCATGCTCATCCGGTTTACGGTATTTGATAGAACCCTTTGTCAGTACGGAGATAATCGAAGCATGGTTTTTCAAGACGGTGAACTGTCCGAGAGCGCCCGGCATCGTCACCGATTCAGCCTCACCTTGAAAGAGAATTTCGCTGGGCGATATAATTTTCAGTGTCATTGTGTTGGTTTGTCTGGTTTATATTTATCCGGCTTGATGAGACATCAGCTGGGATTACTATTTATTTTACCTCGGCAAGGAGCTTCTTACCCTTCTCGATAGCTTCGTCTATGGTGCCCACGTTGAGGAATGCCTGCTCGGGATACTCATCGACTTCACCTGCGAGGATCATTTTGAAACCACGGATAGTCTCTGCAAGAGGCACCATCACACCGGGAAGACCGGTGAACTGCTCTGCCACATGGAAAGGCTGCGAAAGGAAACGCTGGGCACGACGAGCACGAGCCACAACCAACTTATCTTCGTCGGAAAGCTCATCCACACCAAGAATAGCGATGATGTCTTGAAGCTCGTTATACTTCTGGAGGAGCTGCTTCACTGCCTGTGCTGTGTTGTAGTGATCCTCACCAATGATATTCGGGTCAAGGATACGAGAAGTAGAGTCAAGAGGATCCACAGCGGGATATATACCAAGCTCTGCAATCTTACGGCTAAGCACCGTGGTGGCATCGAGGAAGTTGAAGGTAGTTGCCGGTGCCGGGTCAGTCAAGTCGTCGGCGGGCACATAGATAGCCTGAACTGAGGTGATACTACCCTGCTTTGTAGATGTGATTCGCTCCTGGAGAGCACCCATCTCAGATGCGAGGGTTGGCTGGTAACCTACGGCTGAAGGCATACGGCCAAGAAGAGCCGACACCTCGGAACCTGCCTGAGTGAAACGGAAGATGTTGTCGATGAAGAGAAGAATCTCCTTACCGCCACCGTCATTATCGCGGAACTGCTCGGCAACTGTCAGACCGGAAAGTGCCACACGAAGACGTGCGC
>CAMWTL010000038.1 GCA_947177145.1 uncultured Porphyromonadaceae bacterium | reverse complement strand
CATAAAAGTCACGATGAACGTAAATTATGACAAACTCGACAATGTGAACGGTGTGATTACCGTGACTATCGAGGAAAAAGACTACGCCGACAAGGTAAAGAAACAGTTGAAGGAAATCGGCAAGAAGCATGTGGAGCCCGGTTTCCGTCCCGGCAAGGTGCCTGCCGGTCTCATTGCCAAGAAATATGGCAATTCTGTGAAACTTGATGCTATCAATGAAACCGGTGGCGAGGCTGTCTACAATTATATCAGAGAGAATAATCTCCACGTTCTTGGTCAGCCTGTGCCCGACGTAGAGAATAAAATAGATATCAACGCTAAGGATTACACCTTCAAATTCAAAGTAGGTGTGGCTCCTGAGATTGATAACCATATCAACAAGGATCTTCATGTGCCTTACTACACTATCCAGGTAACTGAGGACATGATCAACGAGCAGATCGATGGTCTCCGCAAGCGTTTCGGCCGTCAGGTATCCGGCGAAGAGACCGACGACAACTGCGTCATCAAGGGTGTGATCACCGAGCTTAATGAGGATGGCTCCGTAAAAGAGGAGGGTGTAGTGGTTGAGAACGGCATCATCGCTCCCGTTCATTTCAAGAACGATGAGCAGAAAGAGCTCTTCAAGAACAAGAAAGTGGGCGACAGCGTAGTCTTCAATCCTGCTGCCACCTGCGACACCAACCCGGTTGAGATGTCTTCAATGCTCAATATAGATAAGGAGGACGTTGAGAACCATAAGGGCAACTTCCGTTTCGACATCAAGGATATCATTGTGTTGAAGCCTGCCGATCTGGATCAGGAATTGTTTGATAATGCCGTAGGTAAAGACAAGGCTCACAACGAGGAGGAATTCCGCGCAGCCATCAAGGAGCTTCTTGCCCTCAACCTTTCAAACGATTCCAACTATCGCTTCACAATCGATGCCAAGGATGCTGTGGAGAAGGCTGTTGGTCAGCTCGAACTTCCTGTGGAGATTCTCAAAGAGTTCCTTATCCGCCAGAATGAGGCTCTCAACAAGGACAACATCGACGAGGAATTTGACAAGCTCCGTGGTCAGCTCGAATGGGATCTTGTGCGCGACAACATCGCAGAGAAATTCGAGGTTAAGGTCAGCAACGAGGACATTCTCGACGAGGCACGCGGCGTAGTGGTGCGTCAGCTGATGCAGTATGGACCCGGCGCACTCACCGACCAGCTTGTTGAGCAGTATGCCAACCAGGTTGTGAAAGACCAGAAGAACCGCGAGATGCTCACCCAGAATGCTTTGACCCGCAAAGTGTTTGAGGTGATCAAAGAGAACGTCAGCCTTGACAACAAGGATGTCACTGTAGAGGAATTCCGTCAGCTTTTCGCTCCTGCCCAGGCAGAAGCCTAAGTTGAATGAAAATTAGCTTATCTTGGTCCCGGCAAGAGCACATATTGGGCACTCGCCGGGCCATTAACTTTTTTTGGCATAGAATTTGATATAGACTTTTTCAGAAGATTAATTGTTATAGTATATAGCAATAGGTAAAAGTTAACATGCTATATACTGCGTCGGCTGACGCATAAAAATCAAATTGCCAATAAAATAAAGGTATAAAATGCAAAACGACTTCAGAAACTACGCTGTCAACCATCTTGGAATCAACTCCAACACACTTGACGGCTACACCAGATTTATCGACAAGAAGGCAGGAAACGTAAGTATGGCTATGCCTTCCGCCGACTATATGAACCCCTATATCCTGGAGGAGCGTCAGCTCAATGTTACCCAGATGGACGTGTTCTCACGCTTGATGATGGACCGTATCATCTTTCTTGGTACCCAGGTGAGCGACACAAGTGCCAACATTATCCAGGCTCAGTTGCTTTATCTTGACTCTATTGATCCTGAGAAGGACATTTCCATCTATATCAATTCTCCCGGCGGATCAGTATATGCCGGTCTTGGCATCTATGACACAATGCAGTATGTGTCAAGCGACGTGTCGACCATCTGCACGGGTATGGCTGCCTCTATGGCTGCGGTGCTTCTTGTGGCAGGGCAGCACGGAAAGCGTTTCGCGCTACCACATTCAAGAGTAATGATCCATCAGCCTATGGGCGGCATACAGGGTCAGGCATCAGATATAGAAATCACAGCCAGAGAGATCCTGAAACTCAAGGAGGAGCTTTACCGTATCATCTCCGACCATTCCGGTCAGCCGTTTGAAAAGGTAGAGGCAGATTCCGACCGCGACTATTGGATGATTGCCAAGGAGGCACTTGAGTATGGCATGATCGATAAGATCCTGGTAAACCATAAGAAAGAAAATAACTGATGGCTACTAAGAGAAACGGACTGATGTGTTCGATGTGTGGGGCTACGGATAGCGCTGCCAATCCGGTTGTCACCGTGCTTGACGGCTTAAATCTCTGCACCGACTGCATCAAGTTTATCGACGAGGCTCGTGATGCCCAGCTCAAAGCCAAGGATCGTAAAACCAAAAAGGCTGATGAAGCTACCTCCATTCCCAAGCCAAAGGATATTAAGGCATTCCTTGACCAGTATATCGTAGGGCAGGAGGAAGCCAAGAAATATCTCTCTGTAGCTGTCTACAATCATTATAAGCGTATCAATCAGCAGACTTCGGGCGATGACGTGGATATTGAGAAATCAAATATCATTCTCGTCGGTCCGACGGGCACCGGCAAGACGCTTCTGGCAAAGACCATAGCCAGACTTCTCGATGTACCGTTTGCGATAGTTGACGCCACAGTGCTGACTGAGGCGGGCTATGTAGGTGAGGATATTGAATCGTTGCTTACCCGCCTTCTCCAGGCTTGCGATTATGATGTGGAGCGTGCGGAGAAGGGTATCGTCTTCATCGACGAGATTGACAAGATTGCGCGTAAGAGCGATAATCCCTCCATCACTCGCGATGTCAGCGGTGAGGGTGTGCAGCAGGGTCTGTTGAAGCTGCTTGAAGGCTCGACAGTACTTGTGCCCCCTAACGGTGGACGTAAGCACCCTGAGCAGAAGATGATTGCAGTGGACACAAAGAATATCCTCTTCATATGCGGAGGAGCATTCGACGGCATAGAACGTAAGATTGCTTCACGGCTTAACACGCATGTGGTGGGCTACGGCCATGATGAGGGCAACCGTAAGAAGCAACGCGAGAACCTGATGCGTTATGTTATGCCTCAGGATCTTAAGAGCTTCGGACTTATCCCTGAGATAATCGGGCGTCTGCCTATCCTCACCAGCCTTGAGCCGCTTGACAAGACGGCATTGCGTAAGATACTCACCGAACCGAAAAATGCCATCACGCGCCAATATAAGAAACTCTTTCTTCTGGACGGAGTGGAGCTTGACTTCAGCGACGATGCGCTTGATCTTATTGTGGATAAGGCGGTAGAGTATAAGTTGGGAGCACGTGGCTTGCGTTCGATTGTAGAGACAATCATGGTCGATGCAATGTATGAGGTGCCTTCAAATCCGGTAAAGAAATTCACTGTAGATGCAAAATATGTGCAGGATAAGCTTGAGAAAGCTCATTTCGAAAAGACAAAAATATCGGAATAGAAGTTAAGCCCATATGCTTTGACCGAAAGATTATAACAATAAGGAAACCCTGTGAAGCTTATTACTTCACAGGGTTTCCTTATTGTTAATACCGCTATGCATCTGTAAGTTATAGTTGAAATATCCCATAAATTCATTATAGGTTTATTTTTTTGCTACTGCGATAATAAAAGATTTTTATATCTGTTTATGTGATTATTCAAGAAATTTTTTTAACTTTGTAGTAAGGAATCATCAGTTTTTCTGTGATTCCCCACTAACCGGGGGCATGGCTCCCTGTTGCTAATCCATAATCTCTGAACCTCACACACCATGGCAGACATCCAGGCGATTCATGAAGCGTTGAAATTCAATTTCGGCTTCGACAAATTCAAAGGCAACCAGCAGGAAATCATCAGCAGTCTACTTGACGGGGAGGATGTTTTCGTGCTTATGCCCACAGGCGGAGGTAAGTCACTCTGCTATCAGCTTCCGGCTTTAATGTCGGAAGGGACAGCAATAGTCATATCCCCGCTTATTGCCCTCATGAAGAACCAGGTCGACGCCATGCGTAACTATGGTGAAGACGATGGCATTGCCCATTTCCTCAATTCGTCGCTCAATAAGGCGATGATTGACCGTGTGAAGCATGACATCATGACGGGGCGTACAAAGTTGCTTTATGTGGCTCCCGAGTCGTTCACCAAGGAGGAGAATATGGCATTTATGCGCCAGATGAAAATTTCTTTCTATGCCGTGGATGAAGCCCATTGCATTTCGGAATGGGGTCACGATTTTCGTCCCGAGTATAGAAGGATACGTACTATAATCAATGAGGTGGGCTCACGTCCGCTAATCGCCTTGACTGCCACTGCCACTCCCAAGGTGCAGCACGACATACAGAAGAATTTAGGTATGCTTGATGCACGGGTGTATAAGAGCAGCTTCAACAGGTCGAATCTTTTTTATGAGGTGCGTCCCAAGACAAAAGACATTGACCGGGAGATAATTCGTTTCATTAAAAACAACGAAGGAAAGTCGGGCATAATCTATTGCCTGAGCAGGAAGAGAGTAGAGGAGCTTGCGGAGACACTTCGATTGAACGATATACGTGCGTTGGCGTATCATGCCGGCATGGATTCTGCCACACGCTCAGACAACCAGGATGCGTTTCTACACGAAAAGGTAGATGTGATTGTGGCTACGATAGCGTTTGGCATGGGCATAGACAAGCCGGATGTGAGGTATGTGATTCATTATGACATACCGAAGAGTCTGGAGGGCTATTACCAGGAGACAGGGCGTGCCGGCAGGGACGGCGGAGAGGGGAGATGCATAACATTCTATACCAACAAAGACCTTCAGAAACTTGACAAACTGATGCAAAGCAAGACGGCTGCCGAGCAAGAGATCGGGCGCCATCTGCTTGCCGAGACCGCCAGCTATGCGGAGTCGTCAGTGTGTCGAAGGAAAATTCTCTTACATTATTTCGGTGAGCAATATGACGCCGATAATTGCGGCAATTGCGACAATTGTATAAATCCAAAGAAACAAGTGGAAGCAAAAGATGAACTTTGCGCCGTCATAGAGACGGTGATAGCACTCAAAGAAAAGTTTAATCCTGACTATCTGGTGAACGTGATGATCGGCCGTGCCACTGATGAGGTGCGCTCTTACCATCATGATGAAATTGAGGAATTCGGCTGCCTTCAGGGCGTCGATGAGAAAACACTCGCCACCATAATCCGTCAAGCCACTATAAGCGGCTATCTTGAGAAGGATGTGGAAAATTACGGCATTATCCGTCTTACTTCCAAAGGGAAGAAATTCCTTAAAAAACCAACTTCCTTCAAGATTGTGGAAGATAATGACTTCTCGGATATGGATATGGAGCCACAATTTAAGGGTGGACCCTCGTGTGCAGCCGATCCGGTGCTTTATTCCATGTTGAAAGATCTCCGGAAGAAGATAGCTAAGAAGAGCGATCTTCCTCCCTATGTGATTTTCCAGGATCCGAGTCTTGAGGCAATGGCTACTACGTATCCTATCACGCTTGAGGAGCTTGCCAATATCCCCGGGGTGGGTGCGGGCAAAGCGAAGAGATACGGCAAGGATTTTGTGGATTTGATCAAACTCCATGTAGATGAAAATGAGATTGAGCGTCCGGAAGACATAAGAGTCAGATCTGTAGCCAATAAGAGCAAACTTAAGATTTCCATAATCCACAGCATCGACCGTAAGATCGACCTTGAGGAGCTTGCAGAAAGCAAGGGGCTTGAGTTTAATGAGCTGATTGATGAGCTTGAAGCCATAGTTGAGGCAGGCACCAAAATCAACATAGACTATTTCCTTAATGAAATTATGGATGAAGACCACGAACTCGACATCATAGATTTCTTTAAGGAGAGTCAGGAAGATGACCTTGAAGGAGCCATCCAGGAGCTTGGCGACGAGTTTACGGAAGAGGAGATTCGTCTCGTAAGGGTGAAGTTCATCTCTGAAATGGGCAATTAAGATAATTTTCTGACTTCACTTTCGTTTACAATGATAGGTGGCAGGCGTAAAAGCGAAGCAAAATGTGCGGTAACGCTTGCAAACTGTTAAAAATTGTAAAATTAACCTCACAATTAAAGATGAATAATAAATTCCTTGTCGGTGCCGGTCTGTCGGTTTTTGCTTTGGCAATGACAGCAAAAGATCCGGTCATAATGACTGTGAATGGTGTCGATGTCCCGAGGTCGGAATTCGAATATCTGTATCATAAAAACAGCCAGCAGCAACTGTCGCCCCAGCCTTTGAAGGAATATGCGGAGATGTTTAAAGTGTATAAGCTGAAAGTGGCAGATGCCAAGGCAGCGGGCATAGACACAACCTCTGCGTTCCGTAAGGAGATGGCACAATACCGACGGGAATTGGCACAGCCTTACCTTACTGACTCGCTATTCCTCAACCGACTTGTAGAGGAGGCTGCCGAACGCAGTAAAGAGGAGGTTGAGACCAGCCATATCATGCTGAGTAAAACAAGGTCGGAAGCCGAAAACCGTAAGTTGAAGGCTCGTATGGACAGTATCAGAGGTGCGATACTTGACGGTGCTGATTTTGGGGAAATGGCAAAGCGTTACTCTTCAGACAGGGGTTCCTCATCAAGAGGGGGTTATTTGGGCTATATCGTTGCCAACCGTTTCCCTTACGCATTTGAAGAGGCGGCTTATGCCACTCCTGAGGGTATGGTGTCGGAAGTAGTTGAAAGTCCGATGGGTTATCATCTGATCAAGACCGGAAAGCGTAGACCGTCTAAAGGGAAGGTACACGTCTCCCATATTATGAAGATGGCTCAGCGTAACGCTACGCCGGAGAGCAAGGCACGTGCAAAGGCTTCTATTGACAGTATATATGCAATAGTAAAGGCTGACCCCACCCATTTCGCCGACATAGCCAAAGCTGAGTCAGACGATCGCGGCAGCGCTATGAAAGGTGGCGAGTTGCCATGGTTCGGACCGGGGGAGATGGTGCCGGAGTTTGAGACAATGGCGTTTTCTCTTGCTGACGGTGAGATAAGCGAGCCGATAGAGAGCCAATATGGCTGGCATATAATAATGCGTCATGGTCATAAAGGTGCCCCTACGGCTGACGAGTTGCGTCCCGAACTGCTCAACCGTTTCTCCTCTCCGCAAGACGGACGTTGGGCTGTGATACGTGACCATAACAAGGAGCGTCTTGCAGCCAAGCATAATGCGAAGATAAACCAGTCGACCTTAGCTTCACTTAACATAGCTGCCCGTAACGGTATTGATTCCACATTTGCGGCAAAATGCAGCGGCTTCGCCGATCTTCCACTCCTTGAGATAGGGAAGAAGAATGTGCCGGTGAGTGAATATCTGACGAGCATTTCCGGATTCAATGAGCCGGATTCGGAGGCAGCTGTAACTGCCATTGAGAACACGGTAGAGTCTTTCTTTGCCAACCAGCTCAATAAAGAGGAACAGGACTGGCTCTATGCCAATAATTCCGATTACCGGAATCTTCTTAACGAATATCACGACGGAAGCCTATTGTATGAGGTAAGTGTGCAGAAGGTATGGGATAAGGCTGCTAAAGACAAGGAAGGTTTGGAAAGTTACTTCCAGACGCATAAGGACAATTATAGTTGGACGTCGCCCCATGCCAAGGGAATACTTGTGCAGACTGTCAACGATTCCGTTGCCGAGGAGATTCGTCGCAGAATGGATACTTTGCCCGGTGATTCTATACTTCCCAAGATACGTAAGGAGTTCAAGGGTAAGGCAGCTGTGGAGCGTGTGCTTGTAGAACAAGGCGCGAATCCGATGGTTGACAATATTCTGTTTGGTGGTCCGGAAGTGACCCCCTCGTCAAACTATACAGTCTATTTCATGTATAATCCGAGAGTATTGAATGCTCCGGAGGAGGTAAATGATGTGAGAGGTGCTGTGACCGGTGACTATCAGACTGAGCTTGAGACGCTCTGGATAGATGAGCTGAAATCGAAATATCCGGTTAAGGTAAATGAGAAAGAGCTCAAAAAGATAAAATGAGAATCGGAGCACGTTTTGTCGCTTCCTTGTGGGCATTGGCAATATTATCCGGGGGCTTGCAGGGATGTAGAAGAGCCGAGGAGGTTCCGATGCAAGACGATGTGCTCCTTATGATGGGCGATTCGACTCTGACCATGCAAGAGGTTGTGAGCCGGATTCCGATTGGGCTTTCGGCTCCCGACAGTGCGGCTATTTTCCGGAAGATTGTTTCCGGTTGGATCGAGGGGATGGTGCTCACCGACATGGCGAAAGCCAAGCTTCCCGATTTTGATGAGATAGAACAAAAGGTGGCTGACTACCGCAACCGTCTCATAGTAATGTCTTATCTTGCCATGATGAGAAGCAGCTCGAATCATAAGGTCAGTGAAGACAGTGTGCGCAGGTTTTATGAAACCCATCGCAAAGACATGCTTGCAGAGCGGCCTTTGGTGAAAGGACTTCTGATGAAGCTGCCGGCTTCGGTGAGCGGACTGAACGAGATAAGGCGTTGCGTATTCACAGCCAACAGCGAATCGCTCGACGAGCTGGAAAGTAAATGGGCTACGGATGCTTTACAATATGATTATTTTGAGCATACGTGGGTTGACTGGCAGACGATTGCCGAACAGATACCATACCGGTTTTTTGATCCGGATGCGTTTGTGATGTCGACAAAAAACTTTGAGACATCCAGCGGAGGGTCGGTTTATCTGCTGCACATATCGGAATATCTTCCGAGCGGGAGCGAACTTCCCTTCGAGTTTGCCGCCCCAAGGATAACGGCGATACTGGAGAAGGCCAAGATGTCGAAATATGAACAGGACCTTGTGGCATCGCTGGTAAAGAAAGCCCTTGCCGACGACAAACTTGTTGCAGTGGGCTATGATCCGGTGACATGCCGGCTCATAGATAGAGGGGAAGAACGAGAAAAAAAGAATCAGAGAGATGAAAAATAAAAGATTACAGCTTCCTGCGCTTGCTATTTTGGCGTTGACAGGGATATATGGATTTGCTGCCGGGCCTACGGGAAATGTGGTTGATGAGGTGGCTTGGGTTGTAGGCGACGAGGCTATCTTCCGCTCCGACGTGGAGGAGGCATATCAGCAGATGAGATCGGAAGGCACGGTGATTACAGGAGATCCTTATTGTGTGATTCCGGAGCAGCTTGCCGTTCAGAAGTTATATCTGCATCAGGCTAAACTCGACACGATTGAGGTGCCGGAAAGCCAGGTCCACGCGTCTGTTGACCAGCGAATCAACTTCTTCATAGCCAATCTCGGTTCCAAGGAGAAGGTGGAGGAGTATTTCCGTAAATCTATTCCGCAGCTTCGAGAGAATCTTTTGGAGATGACACGCAATAACGCTGTAATCGGGCAGGTGCAACGAGAGCTTACTAAAGATATTAAAGGCACTCCGAGCGAGGTGAGGAAATATTTCGATGCGCTTCCAGCCGACAGTGTGCCTTATGTTCCATTGATGGTAGAGGCTCAGATTATCACTCTCAATCCCAATGTGCCGCGTCAGGAGATAGAGGATGTCAAGGCACGCCTCCGTGACTATGCCGACAGGGTGAATCGTGGAGAAACGCCTTTCTCAACTCTTGCCATTATGTATAGTGAAGATGGCAGTTCGATGCAGGGTGGTGAGCTTGGTTTCCACGGGCGTGGCGAGTGGGTGCCTGAGTTCTCGAATGTTGCTTTCAACCTCAGCGACCCGAAGAAGGTGTCGCGAATTGTAGAAACGGAGTATGGCTATCATATCATCCAGCTCATTGAGAAGCGTGGCGACCAGGTAAACGTGCGTCATATCCTTCTCACTCCCAAGGTGAGTTCCAAAGACCTTGAGGATGCCACCAACCGTCTTGACTCAATACGCAAGGAGATAGTGGCAGGCACACTTCCTTTCGATGTGGCAGCCCGCCACCTCTCGCAGGACAAAGATACCCGACTTAACAAGGGTATAATGATGAACCAGACCCAGAACAGCATCAATGCGGGCAGTAGCCGGTTTGAAATGTCGGAACTGCCTCCGGAGATTGCCCGCCACATAGAAAAGATGAAGGTGGGGGATATAAGTGAGGCTTTTGTGATGAAAGATCCGAAGCGTAACAAGGATATAGCGGTGGTGGTGAAGCTGACCAACAGGATTGACGGCCATCGTGCGAATCTCTCCGACGACTACCATCTTCTCAAAGGCATGTATGAAGACCATAAGAGTCAGCAGTTGCTTGATGCTTGGGTTGAGAAGAAGATAAAGGATACCTATGTCAGGATTGAGGACGGTTGGAACACGTGTGACTTCCGTTACAACGGCTGGCTTAACAATTCCAAATAATTAATAATCAAGGAGGGGATAAGGGATCTCTGACGAATCATTGATTGAAAACACTGAATATGAGGCACGACCTTCATAGACGCCCTAAAAGACTTGCCGCTGCCGTAGGAATGGTGGCGGCAGGTTTTATTGTGAACGTAGGGTTGCAGGCATATGCGCAGCAGGTAAAGAAAAACGAAGTTGCCGAAAAGGAGAAAAAGGAGGAGACCTTCACTCGTCCCAAGCCGACGCGGCCTATACGACCTGAAATTCCGGGAGCCAACCGTTATCAGCAAGACAAGATATTCCTTGAATATGCTGACTCTCTATATAAGGACCAGTCGAGTCTTGACACGGTTGAGAAGCAGATCGTAAAGGGAAATGTAAAATTCAGGCAAGCCGGAATGTGGATGTATTGCGACTTGGCTTACTATTATCCCGACCTCAATTCGCTCGATGCTTTCGGCAACGTCAAGATGGAGCAGGGTGACACCCTGTTTGTATATGCCGATAAGCTGTATTACGAAGGTAACGACCGTATGGCTCGTCTCAAGAATGGTCCGTCGAATCCCAAGGTTAAACTCATAAACAGAGATGTGACCCTCACCACCGACAGTCTTGACTATAGCATAGCTATGGAGTTGGGTTGGTATAGCAAGTGGGGCACAATCGACGACAAGGTGAATACACTCACATCGTTATACGGAGAATATTCACCCGGTACGAAAAACGCTGATTTCTACCATGATGTGGTATTGGTAAACAATCAGGACGGTTTCACTATGCTTACCGACACCCTCAGATATAACACGGACACACACATTGCCCGCATTGAGAGCAAGACTGAGATTCAGAGTGAGAGCGACACAATTTTCACCACACGCGGTGTCTATAACACAAATATAGGCAATGCCGAGCTTTTGAGCCGTTCTACGATTGTACACCGTGACTCAAATAACAATATCACTACTCTGGAGGGGGACTCAATCATCTATGATAAAATAACACGTATAAGCCGTGCTTACATGTTTGGCAATCCGGCGAAGCACCCGATGCCCATGGTGCTCACCGACACTGCGCATAAGACCACGTTGATAGGCGGCTTCGGGCAATACAACGATTCTACCAGAGAAGCGTTTGCCAGTATCTATCCCATGCTCTTGGAATATTCCCAAGGCGATACGCTCTTTCTAAGAGCTGATACGATCAAGACATTCATTGTGACGGAAATGGTGAGGGCATCGCGGCGACTTACCGCTTCGGGCTTTCCTGAATTTGAGGGGAAACCTGTTTTGACTGCAAAGGAGGGATACATAGTGCTTGATGATGAGTTTTTCAGCTCAACATTACCCTTATTGGGTGCAGCTATTGCACAGCTCAACGCTGTGGCTCCTCCACAGGAGAAGAATGAGAAAAAACAGGAGGAAGTACCTATGCCTCAACGTCTTGACCCTCGTCGTGAACTCCGTAAAGGCTTGCTTGAGGCAGGTATCGACAGTGTGCCCGAGTCAAGTAAGATAACCGAGCTTCCAATCGACAGCTTAGGAATAGAGGAGGGGTTGGTGGCTGACCGTGATAGCCTGCCGAATATCGAGGACTCGGAGACGGAGGCACCGAAAGATTCCATTCCTTTAGTGCCAAGAGAGTTCCACGTGGCACAAGCATACCATCGTGCCCGTTTCTTCAAGCAGGATATTCAGGGTGTCGCCGATTCGATGATATTTGTGGAGAAAGACTCTATGATGTTCATGTTCCGCAAACCTATTGTCTGGAGTGGTGAGCGTCAGGTGACGGGAAACAGGATTGATGTGCATTTCAATGACTCTACTGCCGACTGGGCTTTGCTCCCCGAGTCGGGACTGCTGTCGGAATTGGTGGATGAGGACTTCTATAACCAGTTGGCAGGAAAGAAACTGCTTGCCAACTTCGCTGACCAGACGTTGAAGGACCTTGAGGTGTCGGGAAATGTGGAGATTATCTTCCTTCCACAGGAAAGCGATTCCACCTACAACCGAATGGTAGCAGCTGAAAGTTCGTATCTCCATCTCGATATGAAGGAGAATAAGATTGACCGCCTCAAGATGTGGCCCGAAGTAAACGGTACTGTCACTCCGCTCTTTATGGTGAAGAAGCAGCAGCAATACCTGCGTCAGTTCAGATGGTGGGAAAGTCTGCGTCCTGTGAGAGAACGTATCGGTGTACGTTGGCGTTGGGAAGACAATTTGGGAGAAGTGTCGGATGCACTTGACGCTTACCTTACAGCTCCTTCCGACTTTGGAGAGCCGAAATCGTTCCCGGCTTCGCGTCCGGAGCCATATGTGCCCCCTGTCAAGCCGGTGACTCTGCCCGACATTGAAAAGAACGAGGAGGAGATGGCGAAGGAAGATGAATCTATAGAGCAGCAGAGCACTTCAATTGAGAAGACTATAGAGGAAGAGGAATCTTCAGAAGCCACTTCAGAAGAGGCTGAAGGCGCTTCTGAGGAGACTGAGGTGACGACGGAAGAGGAGACTGAGGCTGTGATAAATGAGGAGGAAACTATTGAAAATAAAGAGGAAAATCAATGAGTGATGTCATAAAACTTTTGCCGGATTCGGTAGCCAACCAGATAGCTGCGGGGGAGGTAATTCAGCGTCCCGCATCGGTTATCAAAGAATTGGTTGAAAATGCTGTTGACGCCGGTGCCACCGACATCAGAATTTTCATCAAGGATGCCGGACGGACACTCATTCAGGTTGTCGACAATGGTAAGGGTATGAGTGAGACGGATGCACGAATGGCTTTCGAACGGCATGCCACCTCAAAAATCAGAGAGGCAGATGACCTTTTCTCACTTCATACAATGGGATTTCGTGGAGAGGCGTTGCCCTCAATCTGCGCGGTTTCACAGGTAGAACTCAAGACCCGCACCGAGGAGAGTGCCGTCGGTACGCGCCTTGTGATAAATGCCTCGCATGTTGAGACGCAGGAGCCGACAATCTGCGACAAGGGTGTAAATATAATGGTGAAGAACATTTTCTTCAACGTTCCGGCAAGACGGAAATTCCTGAAGAGCGACAATGTGGAGCTTTCCAATATAATGCGAGAATTTGAGCGTCTTGCTTTGGTCAATAATCATATACGTATGAGCATTGACACAGGAAGCCGGGTCATAGATTTGAGAGCCGGTTCTTTCAAGCAGCGTATAGGAGACATATGGAAGAATAATCTCGATTTACATCTTATTCCGATTGAGGTAGACACATCGCTCATAAAGATAAGCGGATATATTTCACGTCCGGAGTTTGCCCGGCGACGTAATCCGCTGCAGTATCTCATTGTGAACGGACGCAATATGCGTCATCCTTATTTTCATAAGGCAATTATGTCTTGTTACGACCCCCTCATTGCTGCTGACACCCAGCCGTGCTATTTCCTGAAATTTGATGTGGATCCCGGCAGTATAGATGTGAATATTCACCCTACGAAGAATGAGATAAAGTTTGAATATGAGCAGGATATATGGCCTATTCTACAAGCTTCGGTCAAAGCTGCTCTTGGAAAATTCGGTGCTGTTCCCTCGATAGACTTCAACAGTGATGTCTTGCCAGTAGATCCTCTTCCTTTTGGGTCTTTGCCTGAGGCGCCTACGCTCGACATCCCGGATGGATACAATCCGTTTGCAGTGGAGCGAGATGACAAGGAACAGTCGATAGCCGGATATATGCCATCGGGTTTTAAGCGTAAGGATCCCGTGCCCCGTAATTGGGATTCTCTTTATGCGGATTTTATGAATCGGTCAAAGGCAAAACCCAAAAGAACCAACTCTCCCCAGTCCGGGCAACCCTTATCTTCGACTGAGGATATGTGGGGTGAGAAACTTGAGACATTAAAGGAGGAGGAACCGCCTACATTATTCCCGGAAGAGACGTCATTGACGGCTTTAGGGTCTTTTTGTGTGCAGCACGCATTGCATTATATTATCACCTCTTCAAGAGAGGGTCTTATAATAATAGACCAGCATAGGGCACATGTGAAGATACTTTTCGAAGAGTATATGAAAAAGATTAATCAAGGAGACACGATAAGGCAATCCTTAATGTTTCCTGAGCACATATCCCTTGATCCCGAACATCAGGAAGCTTTGGTGGAAGTAGAGGCGGAACTTACCCGGTTAGGATTCACATTGGAATATGAAGAAGATGACCGTTGGCGAATCACTACAGTGCCTGCAATGTTGCGAGGTACTGATGGCAAGGATGTGGTGCTGAGGATTCTTGACTCCATAAGCGACGGCAGTGTGAACTATGGCAATGAGAACAATGCGATGGGTGACCTTGCCTCACGTATGGCATTGGTAATGGCTCGCAGTGCGGCTATTCAGGCGGGGCAGAAATTATCCGCTGATGAAATGGAACATCTCATCGGGGAACTTTTTGCACTGTCGGAACCGAATTATACTCCCAACGGTAATCTCGTGTTCTGTCTTCTCGACTCTTCACGCCTTGACTCAATGTTCAGATAAACTTCGCTAAACCGCTTGAAACTATGGAACAGATTATTACGTCAATCAGTTCGATTTTGACGGACTATGTTATGGTTACGGCACTACTTCTTGTAGCCGTGTTTTTCACCATTGCTACGAAAGGAGTGCAGTTCAGGATGATAGGAGAGATGTGTAGGCTGCTTTTGGCTTCCGGAAAAAAAGATGAGGCTGAAGTGAAGGGGGAGAAACCGAAAGAGGGATCGGTAAGCTCATTTCAAGCCTTCACACTTTCGATAGCAGCGAGAGTGGGTACAGGCAACTTGGCAGGTGTGGCTACCGCCATAGCCATAGGTGGTCCCGGAGCCGTCTTCTGGATGTGGGTGATTGCTCTGTTAGGAGCATCAAGTGCGTTTATAGAGTCAACCTTAGCCCAACTTTATAAGGTAAGGGGTGAAAACTCTTTCCGAGGAGGACCGGCTTACTACATACAGAAAGGCATCGGGAAGCGTTGGTGGGCAGTGACATTTGCAGTGTTGATTACACTGACCTTTGGTTTTGCTTTCAATACAGTACAGTCAAATACTATTGCCAGTGCTTTTGAGCAGAGTTTTGCATTTCCAAGGGAATATATGGCTATAATATTGTCAGTGCTGACTTTGATAATAGTTTTCGGAGGTATAAAGAGCATATCGAGATTCAGTGAGATAGTTGTGCCCATTATGGCAGTTGCCTACTTGGTTTTAGCTATTGTAATCGTAGCTTTGAATATTGGTAGGATACCGGAGGTGATGTCTGTGATAGCGAGCCACGCATTAGGTATGGAGCAGGCGGCAGGGGGCGCTGTTGGTATGGGCATTACGATGGGCATAAAACGTGGACTCTTCAGTAACGAGGCAGGTGAAGGGTCTACACCGAATGCAGCTGCAACTGCCACAACCTCCCATCCTGTCAAGCAGGGTCTGATACAGACACTTGGTGTATATACCGACACATTGCTTATTTGTTCAGCCACTGCATTTATAATCCTGTGCAGCGGACTTTACACGGAGGGATACGACGGAATCGTGCTTACCCAGAAGGCAATTGACGTACAGCTTGGCGGGGGACATAATTATGGTTCGATATTCGTGAGCTTGGCAATACTGTTTTTTGCATTTACCAGTATCATTGCAAATTATTATTATGGCGAGACAAACATACGTTTCATAAAAGACAATAAGGTTCTTATTGGAATGTATCGACTTGCGGTTGGAATTGTGGTGTATCTCGGTGGGATAATGTCGCTCGATTTAGTATGGGGCTTTGCCGATATAACTATGGCATTGATGACATTCTGCAACCTTGCAGCGATATTGGTGCTTGGAAAGTATGCCTTGCGATTGTTGAAAGATTATCAGCGTCAGCGGAAGGAGGGTCAGGATCCGGTTTATGTTTCTTCTATAATTCCGGAAATAGCCGATCAGACGGAGACTTGGACTCCGGATAAGAACTGAGTTACAATATGCGTTGTAGTATTTTCGTTTGATAGAGTATGACAAAAATATATGCTCATAAACACATCTCATGGATTGTAAGACATGGTTTTTACATTTGGACAAAACCATGTCTTTCTACGCCGGGGTTAGAAATATCTAAATATAAGATTCACTAAATATTTGATTAAAAGATTTAGAATGATGAAATTGAAACATTTGATTGGGGCTTTCCTGTTTGGTGCTCTATGCGTTATGCCTTTCGAGGCTTCGGCACAGTTTAATCTTGGAAAGGCAGTGAAGGCTGTAAGTAAGACTGCACAGGCACTTACACTTACCGACGAGCAGATGGCAGCTTATGTAAAGCAGTCGGTAGATTGGATGGATAAGAATAATCCTGTGTTGCCGGAAGACAATGAATATGTGAAGCGTCTTCGTCGCCTTACTGCCAATATAAAGGATGCGGATGGAATACCCTTGAATTTCAAGGTGTACGATGTGATTGACGTGAATGCGTTTGCTTGTCCTGACGGCAGTGTGAGAGTGTTCACCTCATTGATGGACATTATGACTGATGATGAGCTTATGGGGGTAATCGGTCATGAGATAGGTCACGTCTTGAAGCGTCATTCAAAGAATGCTATGAAGCAGGAACTTCTTACCGGTGCTCTGAAGGATGCTGCCGGTGCGGCAAGTAACAAGGTAGCCCAACTCACCGATTCACAGCTCGGTGCGATTAGCCAAAATCTCCTTAATGCCAAATATTCTCAGAAGCAGGAGAGCGAGGCAGATGAGTGTGGCTATGATTTCCTTGTGGCAAATGGCTTGAATCCTTGGGGTATGGCTATGGCTTTTGAAAAACTGTCATCTTCAGAGAGCGGAGCAAAGGCTTCGACTATACAGAAGATGTTTTCTTCACATCCTGATACACAGAAGCGCATCAAGAGAATGAGTGAACGTGCTGAGAAAGATGGCTATAAGAAGCCGGAAGCCTCCGCTCCTGTAGCAAATGAGTGAAATTTCACTCTTGGAGCAAATAAGTGAAAATACACTCTTGGAGTAATAGGATTAAAATACGCTCTTGGAGCAAATAAGTGAAAATACACTCTTGGAGCAATGGGATGAAAATACGCTCACATTGCGAATGAAAAAGATAAAAAATACTTTCTAATGAACCGATTCGTTGCATGGAATGTTATAATATCAGAAAGTCTGATAAATAATTTGATTTTCGTTTCATGATGTTAGGTTAGTTTGAAAAGTATTATTAAAGACGATAGGAAGCGATCGATGTGAATCGGTCGCTTCCGTCAATTTTATAGCTGAGGATGGATGTCAAGAGGGAAGTTTAGGCTGGGGTTGTAAAATTAAGTGCGTTTATCTATTTAGGGATTTCTAATTTCCTAATTTGAATTTGCGATTTGGTGGGTTGGAAACTTATTGTTAATTTTGTGATTAGATTATAGGGTGCTATACTGAATGATACGAAATACAAAGAAAATAATACAGGCTCTTGCCTTTTTAGCCTCATTTATGCCGGGAAAATCTCTTTCGGCTATGAAAGCATATAAGTTGTTGTGGCTTGCCGACCGTTGTCATCTTCGTCAGAATGGTAGGACTATCACTGGTGATAAGTATTTTGCGTTGCCTAAGGGTATGGTTCCGACGGATGCAAAACATCTATTGGACGGAGATGCCACTACTATGGAGACACCGAAAGGTTATCTTGAACATTGGATAGAGAAAGTGGGGGATTATTCTTATAAAGTATTGAATACTCCGGATCTGAAGGAGTTTTCAAAATCGGACATAGAGGTACTTGAACGTGTGTTGGCAATTTATGGCAATAAATCAGGTAAAGAGCTTTCGGAGCTTTCCCATAAATATCCTGAATGGAAATATTATGAGGATATGCTCTGCGATAAAAATGAGAAGAATTCATTTCCGATTAATATGGATTTGATGTTCGAGAACAGTGCTGAAGATATATCTGCTCTTTTCGACCAGTCGCCCGAAGTTCTGAAAGAGACAAGGGAAATCTACCATGAATTCAGCACTATGTTTTCAATATAAAGGGGAATGATTTTCGATTGATTGTCGTAATCCAATTTAAGCATGAGTATGTTTATATCAGATTTGTGGGCACTCATGCTGAATATGACAAGATTAAAGATGTTTCACAGGTATGACAGAGGCAATATGGATACTGTAAAGACAAAGATAGAAAATGAAACCCAGTATAACTGGGCTATGGCTCGTATTGATGAGTTGCTTCCAAAAGTAAATGATGAAACTCCTGACGATGATCCTAATAGCATTGAGCTTTATCTCCTTTCCGGTCTTGTAGAGGAGTATGAGGATGTGCATTATCCGATTGGGCAGCCATCATTGATTGACGTAATCAAGTTGAGAATGTATGAGATGGGTTTGTCCCAAGCTGCGGTCGCCAAAAAGATTGGTGTCAGTCCGTCACGCATCTGTGATTTCCTGTCTGGAAAGAGTGAGCCAACAATTAAGGTTGGCAGACGTATTTCGAAAGAGTTAAACATTGACCCTGCTATCGTTCTCGGAGTGTGATAATATATTCAGTAGGTTATATTTTCTTTTAGATTTGAGAAAGAGGTGATTGATAAATTACGGAGGGGTGTCTATGATGGGAGGTATTATAAAAAATGGCTAATAAGTCTTTATGGAAAAGGCTTATTAGCTCTTGATGATTATTCACTTGCTGTTATGTATGAGTAGAGGTAAGCGATAATGAGGAATAGTAGGGTTAGGCGACAGGGATGAGTAGAGGTGGACGACGGTGAGGAATCGTGGGGTTAGGCTACGGCGATGAGTTCGATTTCGAAGATGAGGGTGGAGCCGCCGGGGATGCCGGGCTGGTTGATTTTACCGTAGGCTTGCTCGGCGGGGATGTAGACTTCCCATTTGTCGCCGGGGTGCATCT
>CAMWTL010000037.1 GCA_947177145.1 uncultured Porphyromonadaceae bacterium | reverse complement strand
GTAGAAGAAGTTAATCTGAAAAGTATTATTAGCAATATAACATATCGAATTGGGTTAAAAAGAACAACTATTGAAAAGTTAAATTTATATGACTTTATCCCGTCAACATCCAATGAAAAGAAACAAGTAATTGTGTCCCTTATAAGTGACTACCTGAAAATTGTTTTAGGAATTGAGACGTTGGAGAATAATTATGTATATATATCACCTAACTCTATCGATATTTCTATCGCCATTGAAAATATATTAGAAGAAGCGGGTGAAGCAATGTCGTTGGACGAAATTTTACATACATTTAATTCACTCAATCCGGCACATGTAATAGATAATCCTTTAAAATTAAAGCCATATATATTCCGCAATCAGAATATCAAGTCCAAAGGTAAAACTGGCATATACGTATTAAAAAGCTGGAAAAATCATTTCACAGGGACCTTGACAAGTTATCTAGAACATATTCTTCGATCCTTCGATGAGCCCATTACATTAGATGATTTAGTAGACTTTGCCATAGAAGAATTTCCCAATACAAATAAAAAAAGTATCACATCTCTAATTACTATGGATAAAGAGGCTCGTTTTATAGTTTACGAGGGAGAATATATTAGCCTATCTGATGCTCCAGTCTTGGATTTTGATTTAAAAAAACGTAAAATAATTAAGCGACATACATTCGATACTCGCTTTACAGATTTTAAAGAATTTGTTATAACGATGAAAAGACTACCAATTCAAACAGGATTGGAGGAGGAGCAATCGTTAGCTCGTTGGTTAACAAATGTTTTAAAATCTAAAATTGATTCGACTGAAGAACAATTATCATCTTTAAAAGAATTTATTGATAACAATAAGACTCTGCCTCAAAATGGGATTGAATATAACTTTAAACAAATGTGTGATCAAGTTAAAATTATAGTTAATAAATCATTTGTCCTTCCAAGTTTTACAAAATATCCAAGTGAGTATCAATGGCTAAAAAAGAATCTTGATAAGTATAAATCTTATGAAGATAACAGAAAGTCATATTTTGAAGACTTATTGACTTATCTAAAGGATTATGGCTTTTACCTTTAATGGTTGACTACACTAATATTCCCAAATATTTTCGGCTATCTCCGCATGTCTTTTTGTTTACTGTCTGGTCATTTTCAGATAAATATTACTTAATTACAAATTTAGTAATTTTTTCTGAGATAATAGCTACAAATAGCCAGAAAGTTCATATTCAAAGTACAGACCCCTTCCCTAATGACTTATGCCCACTCATTATGGTAAAGGCGGTCAATTAGTTGTTTTAGTTTGCTCATAAGGTGTCTCCCCTTCCCGTCGGTTACAACGACTTGTTTACTTCATCAATAAGTTGTTGCGCTGTTGGAAGATATAACTGATATTTTGCCGCCAGGATGGTCTTATTGCCTTCGGGAAGCGACATCTGTACCAATGTATAATTCTTTTCAGCACAAAGCAGAATTCCAATTGTCGGATTCTCAGCTAGACAAGAGACATAAGTAACTTATACTGAGATTATTTGAATTGCGACCGCAGTGCGGACGCAATTAGTAGTTCGGGAGTAATAATCAGAGTAGCTTTTTTAGTTCTTCGACATCCGGTAGGGCTTCTCGCAGTTTTTCCGGCATATCTTTATTGAGTCGGTAGGTGGCAACACCCAAAGGTTTAGCATAGTCTTGAATGACGTACTCTACAAAATCCTTGTCTGCGGTCTTGCATAGTACTATCCCTATTGAAGGATTTTCATGGGGCTTTTTTACTTTATCATCCAGAATGCGGAGATATGTCATCAGTTGTGCAAGATAGCCTAGTGAGCGGATTTGAACAAAGCAATGAGTGAATATCAATTTCAGCGGTTGTTATGGGTAAATCGTCAGTCGTGACTGACGATTTAACTGGTATATGAGGATCTGCTTCAAAATCGACCGTCGTGGCGGTCGATTTGAACTCCTAAAATCTGATAAGCGACGAGCACACCTTATAGATTACCTTAAAATAAAAGGTAGGTCATCATAAAATAAAAGGCTCGCCAAGGATTTGGCGAGCCTTTTGTTTTATGGTGAGTTATAAATAACTGTGATTATTCTTTGCGGAGGGATTCCTCTTCGGGGGTCATCTCGGGATCGAGGGTCCAGTCCTGGGCGGCGAGACGCTTGTAGTTGTTGTAGCGCCACTGTGCGTTTGCCTGAGCTGCCTTGAAGAGTTCCTCGGCTGATTCGGGCTGCATCTTGAAGAGGGATGCGAAACGTACCTCACCCTTGAGGAAGTCGTTGAACTTGCTCCAATCCGGCTCCTTGCTGTCGAGTGTGAACGGATTCTCACCCTTAAGCTCGTTGTCGGGGTTGTAACGCCAAAGGTGCCAGTAGCCACATTCAACTGCTCTCTTCTCCTCTTCCTGAGCGTGACCCATACCGCCTTTCAGACCGTGGTTGATACAGGGTGAGTAAGCGATTATGAGTGACGGACCGTCATAAGCCTCAGCCTCACGGATAGCTTTCAGTGTTTGTGCGTTGTCGGCTCCCATAGCAACCTGGGCAACGTACACGTAGCCGTAAGTTGTAGCCATCATACCGAGATCCTTCTTGCGGATGCGCTTGCCGGCAGCGGCAAACTTAGCGATAGCGGCGATAGGAGTTGACTTGGATGACTGACCACCGGTGTTGGAGTAAACCTCTGTGTCAAGAACGAGGAGGTTGACGTTCTTACCGGAAGCAATCACGTGGTCAAGACCACCGTAACCTATATCGTAGCTTGCACCGTCACCACCGATAATCCACTGGCTTCTCTTGGTGAGATAGTGTGAGAGGTTGACAATCTGCTTGCAGCAGTCGCAGTTGATCTCGTTCTTCTCGGCAGCAGCAAGGAGAGCGTCGCCGGTCTCACGAGACTTGGCATCGTCCTCACGAGCATCGAGCCAAGCGGAAGCAAGAGCCTTGAAGTCTTCGGGAGCGTCGGAAGCAACAATCTTGTTGCAGATGTCTACGAGACGGGCACGCATCTTCTCGTAAGCGAGGTGCATACCGAGACCGAACTCGCAGAAGTCTTCGAAGAGTGAGTTAGCCCAAGCGGGACCCTGACCCTTAGCGTTGACGGTGTAAGGAGTTGAGGGCACTGAGCCTGAATAGATAGATGAGCAACCGGTAGCGTTGGCTACGATCTCACGGTCGCCGAAGAGCTGGGTAATGAGCTTCACGTAGGGAGTCTCACCGCAGCCTGAGCAAGCACCTGAGAACTCGAAGAGAGGCTGTGCGAACTGGCTGTTCTTAACGTTGATCTTAACGTCAACGAGGTTCTGCTTGGAAGATACATTCTTCACGCAGTAGTCCCACTTAGCCTGCTGTGCAAGCTGAGTCTCCTCGTGCTTCATGGCGAGAGCCTTCTGACCCTTCTTGCCCGGACAAACCTCTACGCAGTTGCCGCAACCGAGACAGTCGAGCACGTCAACCTGCTGAACGAAACGGCTTCCTGCGGGGAAAGTCTTGCCGATAGCCGGGATTGTGTCGGCATCGGTGAAAGGTGAATTTGCCATCTCCTCCGGAGTGATGACGAAAGGACGGATAGCAGCGTGAGGACAAACGTAGGAGCACTTGTTACACTGGATACAGTTCTGCGGATTCCATTCAGGAACGAAGGCAGCCACACCGCGCTTCTCATAAGCGGCTGTGCCCTGAGGCCATGTGCCGTCAGCGCAATCCTTGAATGTGGAGACAGGAAGAAGGTCGCCGTCCTGAGCGTTGATAGGCATAACAACGTTGCATACGAACTCGGGAACGTCAACTTTCTTAGGCTCCTCATCGGGAAGTTCAGCCCAAGCGGGATCAACGTCGAGTTTCTTATACTCGTTGCCACGGTCAACAGCGGCATAGTTCATATTGACGATGTTCTCGCCCTTCTTGCCATAAGACTTAACGATGAATTTCTTCATCTGCTCAACAGCGAGGTCAACGGGAATCACCTCAGTGATGCGGAAGAATGCGCTTTGGAGGATGGTGTTGGTGCGGTTGCCGAGACCAATCTCCTGTGCAATCTTGGAAGCGTTGATATAATAAACGGTGATGTTGTTCTTAGCGAAGAGTTTCTTCACCTTGTTGGGAAGATTCTTGGCAAGCTCCTCACCCTCCCAGATAGTATTGAGAAGGAATGTACCGTTGGGCTGGAGACCACGGCATACGTCATACATATGGAGGTAAGCCTGTACGTGGCAAGCCACAAAGTTAGGAGTGGTCACCAAGTAGGTTGAGCGGATAGGCTCGTCGCCGAAACGGAGGTGAGAGCAAGTGAAACCGCCCGACTTCTTAGAGTCATAAGAGAAATAAGCCTGGCAATACTTATCGGTGTTGTCACCGATAATCTTAACAGAGTTCTTGTTGGCACCTACAGTACCGTCAGCACCGAGACCATAGAACTTAGCCTGGAACATCTTCTCATCGCCTACGCTGATTTCAGGAAGGAGGGGAAGTGAGAGATATGTAACGTCGTCGACAATGCCGATGGTGAAGCCGTGCTTAGGCTCGGGAAGTGCGAGATTGTCGTAAACGGAAAGAATCTGAGAAGGAGTGGTGTCTTTTGAGCTGAGACCATAGCGGCCGCCTACGATGAGCGGGGCATTCTCCTTGCCATAGTAGCAATCCACAACGTCAAGATAGAGAGGCTCACCGTTAGCACCGGGTTCTTTTGTACGGTCGAGCACAGCGATACGCTTCGCTGTGGCTGGCACTGCGGAGAGGAAATGCTTTGCAGAGAAGGGACGATACAGGTGTACGCTCACAAGACCTACCTTCTCACCCTTTGCACGGAGGTAGTCAATAGTCTCGCGGATGCACTCTGTCACCGAACCCATAGCGATGATTACGCGCTCTGCCTCGGGATCGCCATAGTAATCGAAGAGACCGTAGTTGCGGCCTGTGATCTTCGACACCTCTTTCATATATTCCTCAACAACGGCGGGAACTGCATCGTAATAAGGATTGCAAGCCTCACGGTGCTGGAAATAGACGTCGGGGTTCTCAGCCATACCACGTGCTACGGGAGCATCAGGGTTGAGGGCACGTTTGCGGAAAGCAGCGAGAGCCTCTTGATCGATAAGGGGAGCGAGGTCTTCTTGAGCGATAGCCTCGATCTTCTGAATCTCATGAGATGTGCGGAAACCGTCGAAGAAGTTCACGAAAGGCACACGGCTCTTGATAGTGGCGAGGTGAGCCACAGCAGCGAGGTCCATAACCTCCTGCACAGAACCCTCAGCCAGCATTGCGAAGCCGGTCTGACGGGTAGCCATAACGTCCTGATGGTCGCCGAAAATAGAGAGGGCATGAGATGCAAGCGCACGTGCCGATACATGGAACACGCAGGGAAGCAGCTCGCCGGCGATCTTATACATGTTGGGGATCATCAGCAACAGACCCTGTGAAGCGGTGTAGGTAGTGGTGAGGGCACCTGCCTGAAGAGAACCGTGAACGGCACCGGCTGCGCCTGCCTCACTCTGCATCTCCTGCACGAGCACTGTCTCTCCGAAAATATTCTTCCTGCCTGCGGCTGACCAGTCGTCAACGTATTCTGCCATAGTAGACGACGGGGTGATCGGGTAGATAGCAGCCACTTCAGTAAACATATAGCTGATGTGGGCAGCAGCCTGATTACCATCGCATGTCAGGAATTGCTTTGCTTTGCTCATAGTAATTATAAGTTATTAATGTTGGGATAATTGTCTTTTACAAGTGCAAAGTTAACGATTTCAATTCACTTTTTCAAAATTATGCCAATCTATTTATTGAAATTTCATTTGTGGGTTTGGAAATAAAATCATAATTTTGCATTATTATTCAAATTTGCTTAAGAATCGTAACAAAATTCCACTTTTCCTAAGCATCAAGTATAATTCCACTCATAAACCCTTTTTATGAAAAAAAATTTACTTATTTATGCTGCGGCAGCCATGACTGCCGTCTCCGCAACGGCAGCCGTCACCACGGTAGTGCCTAAGAAAGCCATGAAGCAGGAGACTCTGCGCCACGGCTTCACAAAGAAAATGCGTGATCTTAACCTGAAATCATCAAGACTTCACGCAAGGGCAATGACAAGAGACGGACAGCTCCAGATGGATTGGGGATACTGTGAGAATCCTTTTCAGGCATTCCAGCTTGACACCTATACCGTCAATCAGGCTATAATGGTGTCGGAGGCTGATGCCGAGGCGTTTGCCGGAGCAAGCGTAAACGCGATCCTTGTCGGAACCCCGGCTAACCCTGAGTTGATGGACGAGGAGGAATATGATTACCTCAACGACATCGAATCGGTAACAGTCTGGCTTGCCTACGACCTTGACGGGGAACATTTCGCCGAGGCAACGGGCAAATTCAACGAGATTGCCTTTACCTGGAGTTCCGTAGCTCTTGAGACTCCCTATATAATCGAAAAGGGGAAACCTTTCTATGCAGGTGTCACATATGAACTCAATGTTGTGGAAGAGGATGGCGAAGAATACACTCCCGACTTTGGATTCGTCACCGATTACGGTTATCCCGAAGTGCCTAATACCAACCTGGTCTACACTACCGTGACAGGAGTGGATGGAGAGGGTGATTATACCTATGCCGACAAAGCCGAATGGCGCGACCTCGCCGATCTCTGTGGCAACGCCTGCATACGCCTTAATCTCACAGGCGATAATCTCCCTACAAATATGGTGACTTTTGACGATGTTTATGTCCCCACATTCGTAGCTCCTACAGAAACTCTCCAGGCTCTTATGTATGTCAAGAACCTCGGCGCAGATGTCATTGACAAAGTGAACGTATGTTTGGAATATGGCGACGGCATGAAGCAGATAGTCGAGACTCCCATCTTGAACTATGATTATGATTGGAGCCTTATCCCCACTCCCATGGCATACAACGAATATGGCGTGATAATAGTAGACTTCGACGCTCCGATAAAAGAGGGATATGCCGACTACACCATCACTCTCCCCTATCTCAACGGCGGAGCTGCCAACAACATTGACGCTGCCTTCGAGGGAACAGTGCTTTCGCTTGCAAGCGGCTATCATAAGAACAACGTAGTGGAAGAAGCTACCGGCACTTGGTGTGGCAACTGTCCAATGGGCTATGCGGGTATGCAATGGCTTGCAAAGAACTGCGAAGAGGATGCCATCGGCATTGCAATGCACTATGCCGATCCTATGGATGTACTTGAGGAGGGCCACGCATATGCACCTTTCGAGCCTAACATCCTTGGCTATCCCTCTGCTTTCTTCAATAGAAACTGGAATCAGGATGTATATCCTACTCCGGAAGATTTGGAATATCAACTGGAAACCGTAGCCGACGTGCCCGCATTGGCTGAGATCAAAGCTACGTTGGCTTCCGTATCAGAGGATAATAAGACCATCAAACTCGACGCTGACATCGAGTTCTCTATCGCTGACGAGACAGGCAATTACGCTGTGGCATACACAGTGGTGGAAGACGGTGTAGGTCCCTATCGCCAGACCAACTATTTCAGCGGCGAAGATCCCGGCACTGCCTACGGATTTGAGAATGAGGGCAAGTATGTAAGCCTTATATTTGATGATGTGGCACGCAATTGCTCTCACCCCACACCCATTGAGGCTTCTCTACCTGAAGCAATCACTCCGGGCGTGACTTACCACTTCTCAACAGAGATAGTGCTTTCCGACGTGAAGAATCTCAACAACTACCGCGTAGTTCCCATGGTTCTCAATAAGAAATTCGGATATGTCGAGAATGCATGCGTAGCGAAGTCACCTACTTATGACTACTCTGCTATCAAGAGTCTTCAGGCAGACAACACTAAGAAGGCGTCCATCATCGGTGGCAAGGGTGTGATCACTATCAGCGGCAACACTGACAATGTACGCATCTACACTTCCGCTGGCCGCTATGTAGGCAAGGCTGCCGGATTCCATACCCCTGTAGCTCCCGGCTTCTACATCGTCACCAGAGGCAATGAGTCAGCAAAAGTTATCGTAAGATAAATAAAACCATATCATTGTAAAATCGTTTTATCAACAACTATACAAGAAGAGCATCAAGAAATTTCTTGGTGCTCTTCTTGTATTAAGCCTCGGTATATTTACGCCTCACCTCAGCACATAAATATTCGCTGAGCCGGATCTAAGAAGAAAGGCTGCAATGCAATCCAATTACACTACAGCCTAATATCAAAGTTATTTCTATAATTATGTCTAAAAAGGGGCAATTATTTCAAAGGGGTGATGCGGCGTTTTTCACCTTTCAGTTTCTTGCCGGAAATGGCTTGAAGCAATTTGGCAACCGCCTCATCCTTGACTGCCACAAGCGCATAATGGTCGTATACGTTTATCTTCCCTATTTGTGAGGGGTCAAGATTGCCCTCCTTTATCAGGAATCCTAAAATGTCACCACGTGACACTTTCTCTCTCTTGCCACCGCCCACATAAAGAGTGGTGTAGCCGCTTCGGAGATTACTTAGCCGTGATGAGTCGAGATGACGAGTATCGTCGAAATCCACAAATTCCTTAACATCCTCTTCCGGACCTACAAGCACATATACATCGCCTTCCTCCTCAACACGTGCGGTTCGTCCGTTACGGTGGGTATAGGCTTCAGGTGTGAGTGGCTGATGATAATGGATTACCGATGCCACTTTCTCTATGTCAAGACCACGGGCTGCCAGGTCGGTGGCTACAAGCACCGGGCGACTGCCGTTGTTAAAGAGAGCCACAGCGGTTTCGCGTTCACGCTGGTCAAGCGCTCCGTGATACAACACAGCGTCAACACCGTTCTTCTTGAGATACTCAGCCACACGCTCCGCGCTTTCCCTATGATTCACAAATATTATCGA
Source organism: uncultured Porphyromonadaceae bacterium (assembly GCA_947177145.1). Taxonomy (GTDB): domain Bacteria; phylum Bacteroidota; class Bacteroidia; order Bacteroidales; family Muribaculaceae; genus Lepagella. The sequence goes on along the minus strand of CAMWTL010000037.1, from coordinate 10,478 downwards.
CTTCTCCGGTGTGGGATTCTCGTTTATATTATGCAGAAGGCTAAGAAGTGTCTCGAGTTTATCCTTACCGTCCGAATCCACACGATGCACCCTCATACGTTCCTTCAGGGCTTTATTTTCATCAACGAAGTTCAACGTAACCGGATTGTCGAGTTTCAGAAATTCAGGTAAGACATCAGCCTTAGTGGCAGAGGTCAGAATGTAGCGGCTTACATTCTTCATCCTCTTCACAAGCTTCTCCATCTCCTCTTCGAAACCTAATTCAAGTGACTTGTCAAACTCATCGAGCACCAACATTCTCACCGGAAGAAGGTCGATGTTGCGACGCACGGCGTGGTCAAGCAGCCTTCCCGGGGTGGCAACGATGATATCGGGCACCACCTTGAGGCTGTTTACCTCATCCTCCACATTATGGCCGCCATATAGCGCCACCACGCGGAAATCACGCCCCACTTCCCTCATCACACCTGCAATCTGCATCACAAGCTCTCGCGAAGGCGCTATCACTACACACTGCACACGCCCGGTGGAGGGTTTCATAAGCTTCATCACCGGAAGTGTGAACGCAAGCGTCTTGCCACTGCCGGTGGGCGACAACAGGATTATATCACGCGGCTCAGAAGCCTGAGCCATCATTTTGAGCTGCATTTCATTAAGCTGCTCTATGCCGAGGCGGTCTTTCACCGCCGGTAAAAATTCTTTCTCTCTCATATCTCTATAACAAACTCCCCTCCCCTTTTGATTATGAGATTTGGAACCAATCGACCGGATTGGTTAAGAGATTTGAGACCAATCGACTGTGCGGGCGAAGCGCAATCTCAATTCGTTAGCCATTATCGCCGCTGACTCTGCACTCAGGGCTATCGGTTCAAGCTCACCATTCTGCTGCTCTGTAGGCGTACAGCCTTGGGCAAGGAGCTGTGGTGTGCCACGCAAAATTGCCTTTGCCACTTCCCGAGCCCGCGAAAGTATCTGCCCGTCGCGTGCCAAGTCGGCAACCTTCAGATTAAACGCCAAACCGCTCTGTTGGGTGCCCTCCATATCGCCGGGACCCCTTATCTTCATATCTGCCTCAGAAATGAGGAAGCCATCAGTGGTCTCAGTCATTATATTGAGACGCTTCTTGGTGTCGATGCCGGAGTTTGCCTTACCCATAAGCACACAATAGCTCTGGTCAGCACCGCGTCCCACTCGTCCCCTCAACTGATGAAGCTGCGAGAGTCCGAACCTTTCCGCGTTCTCAATCACCATCACCGACGCATTAGGCACGTTGACCCCCACCTCTATCACAGTCGTGGCTACCATAATCCGTGCCTTACCCCTCACAAAAAGATCCATCTGGCAATCTTTTTCAGCCGGCTTCATCTTACCGTGTACAAAGCAGACACGGAAACTTGGGAAGGTGTCGCAGGTGCGCTCATATCCTTCTTGAAGGCTTTTCAGGTCTAACTTATCATTCTCTTCGATAAGGGGATATACTATATAGACCTGCCGCCCCTCCCTAAGTTGGGAATAGATAAGACGGTCTACCTCATTGCGGTTGGAATCATAGCGTAGCAATGTGGTTATCGGTTTTCGACCCGGAGGAAGCTCATCTATCACCGACACTTCCAAATCGCCGTACACTGTCATGGCAAGTGTGCGTGGTATCGGTGTGGCTGTCATCACAAGCACATGGGGAGCCACTTCATTCTTCTTCCACATCCTTGCACGCTGTGCCACTCCGAAGCGGTGCTGCTCGTCTATCACTGCCAAACCGAGACGATGAAATTTCACGGTATCCTCTATCAGGGCGTGTGTGCCTACAATAATGTCAATCTCTCCGGACTCCAAGCCTGCGTGGATTTCCCTACGGGCAGCGGTGCGAGTGCTTCCGGTCAGCAAAGCCACCTTCACACCTATCGGCTCTGCCCAACCTTTCAACGTCTCGTAATGCTGGGTGGCAAGTATCTCGGTCGGAGCCATCAAAGCCCCCTGGCATTGGTTGTCTACAGCCATCAGCAGCGACATAAACGCCACCATAGTCTTGCCGGAACCCACGTCACCCTGAAGCAGACGGTTCATCTGCCTACCGGTGTGCATGTCGGCTCGTATTTCCCTAAGCACCCTTTTCTGCGCACCTGTAAGGGTAAAGGGAAGCACGTTGAAGAAGAAACCGTTAAACTTCTCCCCGATATTCGTAAAATTATACCCCGGAATCTTTGCACCGCGCTCCATCGAATAGCGCAGGATATGAGCCTCCACGTAAAAAAGCTCCTCAAACTTCATTCTCTCAATCGCCCTCTGGAGCTGACGGGCATTGTCGGGGAAGTGCATCTGCTGCAACGCCTCAGCTATGGGCATAAGATGATAACGTTCCACTAATTCAGGGGGCAGCGTCTCCGGAATTGAGGATAAGCCGGGGTGAGTGAGAACATTGCTGATTATGGTCTGCACGGTGCGCATAGAGAAACCTTTCTTGCGCATATTCTCCGTGATGGTATAGACACCACGGAAACCCGTGGGAGGTTTAGCGGGGTCGTATACCTCTATCTCCGGATGTACCATAGAGTAGCTGCCCCGGTAAAACGACGGTTTGCCGAATATGACGTAATCCACGCCCGGCTTATACATATTCTGTATGGCTTGGATTTTCGAGAACCATACCACCTCCATCAGTTTCCTCCCGTCGGTGAAGATGCCCTGCAACCTCTGCTTCGCGCCTTCACCCTCTTTGTTGAAGCTGATGAACTGCCCTTTTATCTGAAGTGCCGGAAGGTCGGTGCCTTCCAGCTCCGCTATACTATAAAAACGGCTTCTGTCGATATGACGGTAAGGAAAATAATAGAGCAGATCGCGAAAATTCACGATCTCAAGCTCGGTCTTCAAAGTTTTCGACCGTGCCTCTCCCACTCCTTTGAGAAACTTTATGTCAGTATCGAAGAAGGTCAAATTAGTTTAGGGTTTAGGATTGAGGGTTTAAACTTTAAACCTTTTTATTTATGGAAAGGAGAAGGGAGGCGATTTCAAGGTCGCCGGGATTGGTGACTTTCATATTGAGCGGACTGCCTTCAAATAAGACCGGTTTTCCTCCGGCTGCCTCATATGCAGCGGCATCGTCGGAGAAAACCGCATCCGGCTTCAGCGCGTAGGCACCTTTCAGCAAATCGGCACGGAACACCTGCGGAGTCTGCACTGCCACATACTCACTTCTGTCTACCGCCTCACTGTCCTTATATAGCTCTCCGCCGGCAATGGCTGTTTTCCAATCCATATGGGATGTGCCGGTAAGATGGCGCAGGGAATCTGTGACAGGCACAGCCGGCACAGCCCCGCCCGCTTTGGCAGCTGCCTCCCAGCCACGGGCAATCATATCCACGCTCACCAACGGACGTGCAGCATCGTGTACGGCTATCAGTGCCTCCGAAGAGGCGGGAATCGCTTCAATACCGTTTTTTACCGACCCTGTACGTGAACTGCCCCCTGCCACTACCGTATGCTCGAAACGCTCCTCTTCCGGAAGCGACAGGAATAGTTTTTGCCATTTCTCAAAGAAACCCGGATGCAGCACCACCCGAAGACGTGTCGAAGGGTCTTCGTCGTGGAATGCCTTGAGCGACCACCAAAGCACCGGGCGCCCGTTCAACTCTCTAAACTGTTTGGGGAGGCCACCGCCTAAGCGAGTGCCCTCCCCTCCTGCAACAATTACTGCATATTTATCCATAAAGGAAGTATTATTATCCTTTAATGAAATTTTTACATATTCATACCGCCGTCGACCTGAATGACCTGGCCGCTGACATAGCTCGAAAGATCGGAAGCAAGGAAAGTAGCCACATCGGCAATGTCTTCGGGCTTACCGCCGCGACGGAGAGGTATCTTCTTAACCCATTCCTCACGCACATTGTCGGGAAGGGCAGCTGTCATGGCTGTCTCGATGAAGCCGGGGGCGATGGCATTGGCACGTATGCCGCGTGAACCAACCTCCTGAGCAATGCTCTTGGCAAGGGCGATAAGACCTGCCTTTGAAGCGGCGTAGTTTGCCTGACCCGCGTTGCCATGCACACCCACTACAGATGCCATATTGATGATTGAGCCTGAACGCTGACGCATCATAATGGGAAGGACAGCGTGAATGAAATTGAAGGCAGATTTCAGATTCACCGCGATAACGGCATCCCACTGAGCCTCCGACATACGCATCATAAGACCATCCTTTGTGATGCCGGCATTGTTGACGAGAATATCTATTGAGCCGAAATCGTTCTTAACCTCGTTTACCACCTTCTCGGTGTCTTCAAAGTTGGCGGCGTTGGAGGCATAAGCCTTGCATTTTACGCCGTAGGCTTCAATCTCCTCTTTGGTTTTCTCACCGTTCTCGTCGATTACAAGGTCAGTGAATGCGATGTTAGCTCCCTCTGAAGCAAATTTAAGAGCAATAGCCTTACCGATGCCACGTGCAGCTCCGGTGATCAAGGCTGTCTTTCCTTCAAGCAGTTTCATTATCTTGGTTTATGGTTTAGGGTTTATAGTTTATGATTGAGGGTTGAGAAGAGAGGGCGCAGGGAGAGGTTAGAATTCTACGATGAAGCATCCGCAGGAATAGCCGCCGCCAAACACCATCAGAGCTACCTTGTCGCCCTTCTTAAACTTGTCAAGATTCTGGGCAAGGACCAAGGCGCATGATGCGGAGCCGGTGTTGCCGAGAGTCTCGATATTATTGAGGAAATCCTCCATCGGCTTATCAAGCTGATGAGCCACCTGAGCCACGATACGCTTGTTAGCCTGATGGGTGATAAATTTATTAATATCCTCTATCTTCAATCCGGTCTTTTCGAGAGAATGACGCAGCGCATATATCATATATTTGCAGGCGTGGATAAACACGTCGCGTCCGTCGGGCATCGAAATGCCGTCTTCGCCCGGACGAAGCTTCACGCCGTCGGGACCCTTACCTATATCGCCAAGTCCCTCAGTGAATATGTCAAGGATCTTTATGTCGTTTTCGCTCTGGCGTTCCTTGCTGATGAAATATGCCACGGCTGCATCGCCCCAGAGATGTCCTGCCTTATGGTCTTTCACATTGCTGTAATAGGTATTGTGCTCAGGGCAGAGGAGCAATGCCTTTGTAGCTTTACCGGAAGCAAAATAACCCTCGATTATTTCAAGACCGTTAATGAATGATGAACAGGCGGCGGACGCATACACAGCCTTCGCTCCGTGTATGCCATAGTGTCGTTGGACAATATGGGCGGGAGTTGCCACAGTGTCATAAGCGGAATAGAAGGCACCTACAATCAGGTCAACATCTTTGATGTCGTAAGGAAGCTTCGGGAGAGCATTTTCAACGGCATCAATAGCCATGGTGTCGACGTTCTCATCGGCAGCCGCCTTTGATCGGCTCGTTATGCCGGTGCGTTGGAGAATCCATCCCGGCTCAAGACCGTTAAGCTTCTCAAAATACTCATTTGTCACTCTTCCTGATGGCACATAATGCCCAATGGCGTTTATATACATATGTTGGCTTTTTTTACAGTCAATTTTTTCAGGCATCATCTGTTTTTAATGCCTTTAAGAATTAAATCGGAGATATACCTCTTCAGCATCTCTTTGTCGATACCCTCGTCGGAAAGTGTATCGCGTATATAAGGCACGTCAAGCCCGTGTATTGCCTGGGTGATGATCACGGCATAATGATTGAGGTTCGGGATGTCAAACACCCCCTGCTCCACCCCCTGCTGCAGGATTTCGCGGAGCATGGCAGTCTCCTTACGGGTGATGACCTTACGCGCACGGTCCACTTTCCGCACGTCGCGGAAGAATCCGGCACGCAGCGAACCGTTTCTCGACACAATCTCCTTCATAGTCTCAAACCGACACTCCACATATTCCAGGAGCTTCTCCTCTGGCGATGTGTCGCGGGCAACTATGAGGCGCAGGCGTGTCAGGAGCTGGTCGGTCTCGCTCTCAATCACAGCGTTGAAAATGTCACGCTTGCTACGGAAATAGGTATAGATTGTACGCCGCCCCTTGTCGGAGGCGGAGGCGATGTCGTTCATAGTAGTGTTTTCGACACCCTTCCTTGCGAAAAGCTGCCTTGCCACCTCTATAAACTTATCTCGTGTCTTCAATACCATGACCGTATCTTTTGGGTTAACTTGTTTTAGATGAAAATCTCTTGATGAAATTGCACATCATCCGAAATTCTGAGCAAATTTAGTAATTATTTTCCATTTCCCCCTAATTTTTCCCCAATTTTAATTAATTTTGTCATGGATTATTATTCCTATGCAGATTTGTAAGGTTCTCAAAGGAAATAATATCTGCCTTTTAATCTGATGTATCATCACGAAAAACGATTTTATATGTTTGACAAAGAAATTTATGTAAAGCGTCGCCAAGAGCTTAAGGAGCGTGTCGGCAGCGGAATGATCCTTCTTCTCGGCAATGAGGAAGTGGGCTGCAACTACGAAGACAACACCTATCCCTACCGTCAGGACTCCACATTCCTATATTATTTCGGTCTCCCCTTCGCAGGGTTGAACGCTATAATAGATGTTGACAACAACCGAGAGATTATTTTCGGTGACGAATTGACCATAGACCACATCGTGTGGATGGGCACCCAGCCTACACTCCACGAAAAGGCACACCGGGTAGGAGTAGACACGGTGCTGCCCTCTGCCGAATTGCGCCCTACCCTCGACAAGGCTCGTGCTGCCGGACAGAAGGTGCATTACCTTCCCGTGTATCGCCCGGAGCATAGCATCAAGCTTTTCAACCTTCTCGATGTACGCCCCGGCACAGAGCAGCCGTCGGTAGACCTTATCCGCGCCGTTGTGGATATGCGCAACCATAAGGCTCCGGAGGAGATTAAGGAGATTGAACGCGCCTGCGACGTGACCGCAGATATGCACATCGAAGCCATGAAGCAGCTGCGTCCCGGCATGCACGAATATGAGTTGGCATCTATAATACAAGGTGTGGCGAAATCAAACGACTGCCCCCTCTCCTTCCCTATAATCTGCACCATCAACGGTCAGACTCTCCACAACCATTATCATGGCAACCTGATCAAGCCGGGCGATATGGTGTTGATAGATGCCGGAGCCGAGACACAGATGGGCTATGCGGGCGATATGTCGTCTACAATCTGTGTAGACAAGACCTTCACCCCACGCCAGAAGACAATCTATGATATTCAGGTAGCGTCTCATCTCGCTGCCGTGGATATGCTGCGTCCCGGTGTGCCTTTTGTAGATGTATACGAGAAATCGGCTGAAGTGATATGTGATGCGCTGAAGGGACTCGGCATAATGAAGGGTGATCCGAAAGAGGCAGTCAAGGCAGGTGCCCATGCGATGTTCTTCCCCTGTGGATTAGGACATATGATGGGTCTTGACGTACACGATATGGAGAACCTTGGAGAAGTGTATGTTGGATATGACGGGAAACCGAAGAGCACACAGTTCGGACGTAAGTCGCTGCGCCTCGGCAGACCGCTTGAAGAGGGCTTTGTGCTCACCATCGAGCCGGGCGTGTACTTCATTCCGGAGCTTATCGACCTCTGGAAGGGTGAAGGTCGCTTCAAGGACTTCATTAATTATGAAGAACTCGACAAGTGGCGCGACTTTGGCGGCATCCGCAACGAGGAGGATTATCTGATTACCAAGGATGGCGCACGTCGTCTTGGCAAGAAGATACCTCTCACCACTGAGGAGGTGGAGGCATTGCGCTAAGATAAGGAAGCACTTCGATGAAATAAGGAAGAGTTGTGAAAGCTGACTATAATCAGCCTCACAACTCTTTCTCTATAAAATTTCCACATTCTAAGTCCATTATTCCTGATTCAATATCGAAGACAGAAGGGAAATGCGACTTATATTAATGTATATCGCTTATTGCAGAAACAACATCCTCCATATTAATTGAATATTTGTGAAGAAATCGTCTTGATTATATTTATTGTATCATCTTTAGCATTGATGATTTTTGAGAATTTGAGCAAGCCGTCCACAAAATCACGAATGGTCACCACCTTTAAATCTGAAACTCTCATTTTTGCATAGTTCAGAATAGAAATAAGACAACAGTAATGACCTTCTCGCCCAATCTTCTTCAAAGCCTGATATACGGCATCTTCATCGAAGTTAACATTTCTACCGTATATGAACAGGCTTGATGTCAGGTTAGCTTGACGGAATTTTGAAATAGCATGAATAACATCCTGCTCCGAGAAATTTTTGTCTTTTACCTCAATAGCATTAATCAATGTACCCTCTGAGTCAAAGATGTCGATGTCTCCAACTTCTTTTGAAGATGAGCCGCTCTCATTGACTTTGTGGAGAACAACCTTATAGTCTTTACCAAGATATAGGCGTTCCAGTTCGGCAACTACTAATGGACATATCTCACCGTCCATTGTGTAATTTGTGATTCTATAAATATAGTCGAGAACTAATTGAGAAAACTCACTTACGTCAATTAGTGCATCGCCAATCGAAAACTTTTTAAGGTAGTTTTCATGATTCTGCTTTAGCACTGCCATTGCAGATCTAAGATACTTATAGGCTATTTCACTGGTTATAACGCTTGATAGAACGCGAATAACACTTTCAAGGGTTTCTTTATCCCGTCCTGCTCTTACTGCATTATCCGTAGATAAAGTGACAAAGCGTGCAGGTTTATTAAGGAATGGTTCGTTTGAATCTCCAAGACTGCCTTGTAGTTTTAGTCGTTCAAATGGTACAAGAACCTTATGACACAAAGACCTTGCATCAAATTTACCTTTCTTACCATCTCCTTTCTGAAGACTTAATGCATTTACATCCTTATTTGTGGCTTTTGCAAGTAGTGCATTAACCAAGATATAACGGTAGGTTTTGTGGCTACCGGTAAGGACGGAATATATGGTTTTCCCAATCTCGTCATTGACAGGATTCGCCTCTACCAATGCCCTTTCTAATATCAATCCTGCGGTTCTAAAATCAATTGTTGCCATAATTAGAATAGTCCTGAATAAATAATTGGAGCATTTCCTTTAATTACGTCAATCACCATAGAGCATACAGCCTTTGATAGATTGCAAGGAACTGCATTTCCTATTTGGGTATACTGTGCCGATTGTGAACCGCAGAATTTATACTCTAAAGGAAATGTTTGGATAACCCGTGCTTCATCGACAGTCATACGCCGTAAATAGTCAGGAACCACCTCTGTTTTTGCGATTGAAGAATCTTTTTCAACCCTATCTCGGTAATCCTCTATCCAAGGAGTCTTGCCATAGTACAAAGCATTTTCATCAATTATAGGAGTCTTATTGCCACCCATTGAAGCAGGTAATGTGGCACTGTAGCCATCCAATTTTAACGGACGACCAAGCCCATTGAAAAGCATTCCGGCATAAGCGGATTTCCGTAATACCGGATTGTGTGTAAGAGTTATACGGGCTTTACAAAGATTTTTATTATTACCCTCACCAGCCCGGTCAAGAACTGCTAAAGCTTCCCTTACACTTTTAGCTTTTACCTTATAGGGGATAATCATACTATCCAAGTCAGGTGTTGAGAGTGACCCATTATGAAATCCAACAAAAAACACTCGTTCTCTTGCTTGTGGCACATCAAAGTCAGAGGCATTTAAAACCATGAAATTTACGGAATAGCCCAAGTCTACAAACTTAGCCAAAAGTGCTGCTCTCACTGAGGCCCACTTTTCAAGAGTTGCAAGAGCCTTTACATTTTCCATGACAAATGCTTTCGGCTTAACCGTTTCTATGACTTTGGCGTAGCTCCATATTAGTTTGCTACGCTCATCGTCGGCATCCATTTTGCCTGCAACAGAAAAACCCTGACATGGCGGCCCACCAATAACCATGTCTATATTCTCATAGTCCGAAAGAGAAGGAATATATGAGTTTATGTCACCTTGATGGATATGTTCTCCAATATTCAATGCATAAGACTCACATGCCTCTTTCTTTATGTCATTTGCCCATATAATCTGAGCCCCTGCATAAATAGCGCCAATATCCAATCCACCTGCTCCCGAGAATAGAGAGATGGTTCGAATAGTATTGGAGGCCAGTTTATCTTTTATCTCTTTCATATAAGATTCGAACTCCCAAGTAGGCTGACAAGCGACCAAACCTTTGCGGCTACCGGGGAGTTCCGATATATATTTCAAGATTACTCTTTACATAATGGTCTGTGTCAGCGTGTGCGCTTTAGTCAGCAAAGATACAAAAAATTTTTGAGACTTTGACTATCAGGGGGTAAAGATTAACCAACAGTTTGCGAGTCAGAGCTTGCCCGGCACAAAAGCGATGATCCGACAGCTGTAATTGGTAATTGGATGCGCAACCGTAACACCATAGAGCGTCTTGGCGTTTAGAAGAGAGGCGAGTCTGAATGCATTCACGCTTTCCACAAAGAAATTGAAATAAGGCAAGAAGATACCTCTCACCACTGAGGAGGTGGAGGCACTGCGCTAAATATTCA
>CAMWTL010000036.1 GCA_947177145.1 uncultured Porphyromonadaceae bacterium | reverse complement strand
TACCAAAGGAGCCTTAACTCGCATTCTACAGAATTACACTTTCAACAACTTATAAGCTCTTTAAGCAAATATACCTTTCTATACACAAGGACATTTGGTGTATTATCTATGGGTACATTTAGTTTTATCTATACGAGTATTTAGTCTATGCCTCTACAATCAATAGTCAACGACAGTGAGCCAATGAAAATTTATGGGAACTGAATTACAGGCCTTTAGACCAAAGCAATAAAAGCCATCAACATCCACTGTAACCGGCAAAATCTGAAGAGGCCACTGAAAATCCTCAACAGACCATTCTACATGTTCAAGCACATTATCCATGATTGCAGATGTGGGCTTATATGAAGAAATGTCAGTTGTTGGATCTGTAGCTACTAATCCCATTGCCAAGACCGTTTCTGCCGGAAAGGCTACTCCAAACAGTTGTATTTCATATGTCAATTCATACTTTTTCCCCTTCTCAAGCCAAATCGGTGGTGAAATGAGCCATGCGCTTCTCTTCTCATTCAAATCATCCCTCCTGTCATCATTCACATCGGTAATTCCGCTTTCATTTTTATCGACACTATCTATGCAAGTAAAGTCTTGATTTATCTTGTCCGCGCTACTATCATTAATGGCCTCTTCACTGTTAACAGTCAAGTCAGGATTAAAGCGAAAGAAAATATCTTCCGCCATCCCACCATTATTCACATATACCCATCTACCGGGGATGCGTTCATCCTCATAGTAAGCGGTCCACGTCTCTACTACTTCCGGCAAATTAAAGTCACCACGATAAAACATACATCATTTCAAATTAAAAGGCTCTACATTCTTAGCAAAGTTAGTAAAGATTTACTCTGGATTTTATCTTATCTTAGGAAAATGTGTAAATTTACACATTTCTCTATGGAAAAATGTGTGATTTTACACATTTTCCTAAGATAAGGTTAATTTTAAAGGATTCTTTAAGGTTCCTCACAGATACTTCTGAAGGCGATTCGGAGGTTGCCTTAAACCATATACAACCCATATTTTTTCAAAATAATTTGTTTATGAGGTTAGGTTTTTCACGGTAAGAGTGTCTGATATATGTATGACGACAAATAACAACATAGAACAGCTTTTCAAAGCACATTACTCCCGGATGTGGCAACTCGCAATGGTGCTACTTCGTGATGAGGATGCGGCAAAAGACATAGTACACGATGCCTTTGCCTCTTTGTTGTCTGCCAACTACCCCACTCCGAACCTCACCGAGACATATCTTCTGTCAGCAGTGCGCCACCGTTGTATCAACCATATCCGTCATCTTTCCGTGCGCCAACGTTTCCGTCAGATTTACTCAAAGAATGCAGAAGAGGCAATCGAAAATGAGGAATGGCCTGATGAGGAAACCATTGCGCTGCTTAACTCAGCCATCGGCAATCTCTCTGAAGCTTGTGGCAGAGTGGTGAGATTACGGTTTACTGATGGATTAAGCTATAAGCAGATAGCTGAAACATTAGGTATCAGCGAAGTAGCTGTCTACAAACATTTACGTCATGCCATAGATGTCTTACGCGAAAAACTTTCACAACATGGATAAAACAGAACGTTACCTTGATGCGCTTGAGCATCCCGAGTGCCATTCCGACGAAGAGCTTGCCGGTATGATGGCTGATGCCGATAATCAGGAAATAATCGAGGTGCTCGAAAAAACAAAGTCAGCTTTGCAGAATGTCCACATACCGGATGTGGAGGCTGAATGGCAACGCTTTGCCGAGGCACACAGTGTCAAAGACAAGCGCACTGACCGTCTGCTCGTATTGTTCAGCCGTCATGCTGCTGCTAGCATTATAGTGATATTCTTATCGGTAGCCGCCATTACAGCTGCTGTAGGAATAGGAGTAACCATGCTTTCCTCGTCCAAACAGTCGGATGAGTCGGTTGCCACACCGGCACAAACAACTCAACAAATTGAACGTGTAGATATTAATCCCGATGACTCAGAGCAGACACCTATTATAACTGAAACTATCCTATTCGACAATCAGCCTCTCGACACTATCCTTACCGAAATGACTAAATATTACTCCTGCGAGCTTACATTCTTAAATGAAGACGTCAAGTCATTACGTCTTTATTTCAAATGGAACCAGGCTGCACCTTTAGAAGATGTGATTGAGGAACTCAACAATTTCGAACAAATAAATATCCGTATAGACGACCATAACACCCTCATTGTAGACTGACATCATTATGCGACAAATAATTTTTTCCATAATTGCCGTGATGACAGTCATTATGGCAAAGGCTGAGACATTCTCTTATCACTTTAATTCCACACCACTTACCTCAGCCATCAGGCAAATAATAAAAGATCATCCTGAGCTGAATATCAATTTCATTTTCAATGAACTTGAGACCTACAAGACGAATGCCACAATCAAGACGGATAATCCTCTTGAAGCCCTACGTACACTGACAGCGATGAATCCGGTGACAATAGCACACATAAAGAACACTTATTACATCGAACCGCTGCAACACGGTAAATATCGTTATCACGGTCGGACAGTCGGCACAGACGGGCAGCCGGTCATAGCCGCAACCGTCTTTATCCTCTCCCCTAACGATTCCACTGTGCTCACATATGGCATAACCGATAATAACGGTAGGTTTTCAATACCGTGCGACCGTCAAGATGTTATCGGTAAAATCACTTGTATGGGTTTTAAACCTACCTACCGACGGTTTGAATCCTTCTCCGTAGGCACAATTATCATGAGTGAGAAAGCTATAGCTCTGAAAGAGGTGAAGGTGGAGACCGACAACGCACTAATGTATCCTGACAAAACTATCTATATCCCTACCACCAGGCAAAAGAATGCCTCACAAACCGGAAGCGACCTGCTCGATCATATGGCTATTCCCCAGTTGGGTATGGTATCAAACAACAAAGTGTCAACAGTGGGGGGTCACCCGATAGCTCTTTTCATCGACTATATTCCCGCTACGGAAACTGATCTGAAAGCTATGCGTGTCAGTGATGTCAAACGTGTGGAGTTTTGTGAATACCCTTCAGATCCACGATTTCAGGGAAATCCCTACGTCATAAATTTCATAATGCAGAAGTATGAATATGGCGGTTACGTGAAAGCCTTCGGGCATACAAATCTTATCAGCAATCAATTGGGCGATTTGCTCGGCAGCGCCAGAATGCAGTATAAGAAAATAACGTATGACCTTATGGCTTCTGTCTCGGGTTACGACCGCAATCACGACGGCTCCGAACTTACCGAAACCTACCGTCTGCCCCAATTCGACGGTGAACTAAAGGAATTCAACCGGTTTACCAACACAATATCTTCAAAGCACGAGAGCCAATGGTATTATGCCACATTCCGCGCAATATATAATTCCGACAACATACAAGCCTCTTCCCAAATAGAGGGACGCATTGACAATAACCCACATAAAGATCAAAGCGGGTCGGTAACATATTCTGCCAATGCATTTCCAGCCTCAAATTACTCATCCGCTCTTAGAGAAAGGTCGAAGAACATTTCGTATAAAGGACAATATTTCTTTTCGTTGCCTAAAAGCAATTCCATCACCTTCTCTCCCACTCTCGGTTACTCGCATACCAACCAAAACTCATATTATTTCGAAGATGGCTTTAATGCTATATATAACGGAGCAACGGATAATACAGGCAGGATAAGAGGTGACCTAAGATACAATCACAATTTTGCCAAAGCAGGCAATATCAACGGATTTATCCGGGGCATCTACATATCCAACCATACGGACTATTCCGGGTCTGCCATCGCTTCCGACCGTGCAGTCACGTCGCGTGTGGGAGCCGGAATATCTTACAGTGTTGTTTTAGGAAATTTCTATGGAGCCACGGGGTTCGGCTGGGATTGGGACCGCTTCAAATTCGGCAAGATGGTAGACCGTCAATCCTACCCTTGGTATGACCTGTCGCTACAATACACCCTGAAACAGAAACATTCTTTTTCAACTGTATTCCACTACTCCAACTGGCCGCCATCACCCAATCTCAAGAGCGACATAATCGTACAGTCATCACCTTTTATGAGATATACCGGAAATCCAAATCTGACTCCTCATGTCAGCTATGATTTCAGCTTCGACTATACGTGGATTCCCAATAATAATTATAGCTTCAGCGCATATGGTTGGGGATGGGCGGTAGATAAGAGATACGCTTATGATTATGAAGCGACACCAACGGGGATACTAAGGACTATAAAGCAACCTATCGGAAGTTTTATACAAGGGAAATATGGAGTGACCTGGACCATGCGTTTTCTTGACAGAAGCCTTATCTTTTCCGGCAACCTCAGCCAGATTCTGAATCATAACGGTAAGCCATATGACGTTAATCACTCTGCCATAGACTGGTATGCACGGTTAAGATATTATATCAACAATTGGGCTTTTACACTCACATATTCATCACCGACTGAAAGTTCGGAAGACAGTATGAATGGCAAATGGATAAGAAACAGAAGTTTTTGGTATGTGACAATCGGATGGTCAAACGACAAATGGAATATCCGTGGCGATCTCTTCAATCTTACACGTTGGGATTGGAAAGACCAAAGCATCAGTATGAAGAGTCCTTACTATTCTACCAATGAAGTGTTAATCAACGGTAATAGTCGTGCATTCATACAGCTCTCCGCCACCTACACATTCGGTTTCGGAAAGAAAGTGAAACGTGACAATGAGCCAACCGTATCTAACTCCACCTCATCCGGCATCCTGAAATAACCGTCCCGGTATTTTAGAGACGCGAGCTTGATTCTTAAATTAAACAGTTTCTCATACTTGTCAGAAGTGGGTATGCCAAAGGGTTAACTTGGCACACCCACTTCATTTAAACACATTATTTATACATTACATCTATACTTTACCGATGAGATGCTCACGGTAGAGGTCGGAAAGCTCTTCGGGGGTGATGCCGAATGAGGCTATCCTGCGGAAGAAATATTCTGCCTCATCTTTAAAGAAAATCTTTCGTCGCATCTTCACTATGTCGCTCACGGCGTTAGGCATAACAAAGAAGCCTATTCCACGGCGGTTGTAGATGATTCCCTGCTGCTGGAGCCAATCATATGAGCGCATCACCGTGTTGGCGTTGACCTCAACATTGGCAGCGTATTCCCTCACCGACGGAAGTCGTTCATCGGCAGGATATTCCCCAGCCACAATGGCATCCATAATCTTATCCGTTATCTGGAGATAGATCGGTTTATTCTCACTAAATACCATAGGCACCTCCGATTAAAATAGTTTGTAAATCACCTGACTGCGTTTAAACCTCTCATAGGATAGCCAATATATACCTATGCAGAACAGCAAGCCCACAATATTGATTATCCATAATAACCCGGCATAGGATAAGTCAAATGCGAAGTCAAATTTAATGTTAATCAGGAAAGGCACAAAAACCATTGCAAAGATCACTCCTAAAACCTGCATGGCAGCCCACGTCTTAATGAACGACAACTTTGGCCATACTACTGATCCCAAGAAGTATATTGCCTGTGAACATACAACGCCCCAAAATCCTGATATCAGCATAATCCCGATCGCTTCCCTCTCCTGCACATAATTTGTAATTATAAACGATATAGCAGTCGTATCTACATAGTAAGAGTCGTATGCCGGACTATAATCACTAAACCGTAGCATTAATTTGTAGACCACAATGCGTGCCCAATCACCCAAAAGGCATCCGATAAGCACCACAATAAGAAGCAAAGGCACAGTCGCTAACCATCTGACAATAAACTTCTGGTGGACAGGCACAGGAAGCATAATAGTGTTTATGCGACCCTCCTTACTTTTCATATTATTGAAGGCTAAGGAAGCTCCTATAGTCAGGATCATGCCTCCGAAGAAACAAAAAAGAAATAGCTCTACGGGTACCATAGTCTTAACATAACCCAAAAAAGCACCTAAAAGGATATATGTAGCCCAAATACCTATCAACCCGAGTACAAGAGGTTTCCGGTTGTCTACAAGTTCTTTCTTCACAAGAAGAGCAAAAGTGTTGGTATCCATAATCTTAATATTGTTTTTTATATTGGTTGGTCATTCGTTGGCGCACAAGCTCAAAGAGACTTTCAAGGTTCACCTCAGTCTCCTCCTCACCGTCTGCCGGCTCTACAATATTGTATCCGCCGGGTGCATCCAGGGCAATCAAGGCATGTGCAGCCCGTTCACGGTCGGGAGTGAAGAGGAAGCGCCACTTACGGGTTATATCCATCATAGATGCATCCAGCATAACACCCTCCGAATCGGTGATGATAACGTGGTCAAGAATCTTCTCTACGTCATAAACCTGATGTGTCGAGATTATGATTGTGCGGTCATCGGTCATCCCGTTGAGCACAGCTTTTCGGAAGAGACGTTTGCCGGGAATATCCAAGCCGTTGGTAGGCTCATCAAGGATAAGAAGCGAAGTGTTGCAGGCGAGTGCAAAGCTGATAAACACCCTCTTCTTCTGTCCCATCGAAAGATTACCCAAATGCACCTCCGGTGTCAGCTCGAAAGTTGACAGATGCTGTGTGAGGTCATTCATCGAAAATTTAGGATAAAATGGAGCTGTAGTGTCAAGAAACTGTCGCAGGGTCACGTTTGGAAGAGTAAACTCCTCCGGAACAATGAAGATGTCACTCAAGAACTGCACTGTCCTCTCCTGCGGAATCATACCGTTATAGAGGATATTGCCCATCTGCGGACGCAACAGACCCGCTATAAGGTATAACAGAGTCGACTTCCCTGCCCCATTGCGACCAAGAAGACCGCAAATCGTGCCCGACTGAACCATCAAGGAGTAATCGCGAAGCACAGGCTGCTGTTTCTTCCCATAGGAATATGTGATGTTATTTACCTGAAGCATATCGTTTATATTTTTACTTTATTAGTGTATTAGTTTATTAGTACACTGCAAAGGTAACACAAAATATTCTTATCTTCCAAATTTTTTGACAAAAAATTTCAAAAAAATTGGAAATATCCCAAAAAAATGAAGAAAGCAAACTCGTCATTACTCCGACTAAAGTAGAAAAGAACCAACCAAAGCAGGAAAGAATATAATTTGTTTAGGGTTCCTCTAAAGAAAAGGATTCTTCAGCCTAACGGTGTGAAAATATCAGATTTTTTATGTACCTTTGCACCAAAGAGCATAGTGTTCGAAGTGGCTTGGGTATATGTCGTTCCTGAAACAATATCTGACAATATACCATAACTCAAAATAACCTGATATGAAGAAATTCGATTTCCTCTTACTGGGACTTTTGTTGACCGCTTCACCATCATTGGCAAAAAATCAGAAAAGTCCCGTCACGTTTAATGCCTACGAATGGGACTTCGGTGTCATCGACCCCTCAAAGGGCACTGTATGTCACACATTTACTATGAAGAATACATCCGATAAGGCTGTCAGGATTGGCAAAGCCATTCCCAGCTGCGAATGTATCTCAGTCCGTTATCCGGATACTTCTCTACTTCCCGGCGACGCTGCCAAAGTAATGGTAGCAATGTCGCCTACAGGAGCATCCGGCAAGACCTATCGCAGCGTCGAACTTATCGACACTGAAGGCAACACATTAGGCAATCTCTCAACCTCTGCCGTCGTAGAAGAAAACACTCCTATCCTTTCTGACATTTCAATTGTATCAGACATAACGGCACCCACAAGTATATCCGCCGAAATAGCCCAAGCAACCATAGCCACATCTGTATCCCTCCCTCATTATCCCTTCCAAGACACTAATCTCTCTAACGAGGAACGTGTGGAAAACCTTATCTCCCTCCTTACTCCGGAAGAGAAGGTAGGATTGATGATGAACAAATCCATCTCCGTTGACCGCCTCGGCATCCCCTCCTACAACTGGTGGAGCGAAGCTTGCCACGGTGTACGTCAGGATGGCTATACCGTGTTTCCCCAACCGATCGGCATGGCAGCCGCCTTCAACGACAAATTGGTTTACGACGTATTCTCAACCGTATCTGACGAGGCACGTGCCAACTGGAACCGTTCTGACCACAATATCTTCAACGTCCCTATGGGAGAGATATACTACCCCGGCAATCCCGAACTGACATTCTGGTGCCCTAACGTTAACATTTTCCGCGACCCACGCTGGGGACGCGGGCAGGAGACCTGTGGCGAAGATCCCTACCTCAACGCTGTACTCGGTGTGCAGACAGTCCTCGGTATGCAGGGCAACGACGACAAGTATTTTAAAACCCACGCCTGCGCAAAGCACTACGCCGTACACAGTGGTCCGGAACCGTTGCGTCACACCTATAACGCATCTGTCTCTATGCGCGACCTGTGGGAAACTTATCTCCCTGCTTTCAAGGCACTCGTGAAGAAAGGAAATGTGCGTGAGGTGATGTGTGCCTACAACCGCTACGAGGGTGTACCATGCTGCACCAGCGATCGCCTCCTTGTAGATATTCTCCGCCGTAAATGGGGCTACGATGCCATTGTATTGACCGATTGCGACGCCATCAACAATTTCTATAATAAAGGTCAGCACGAGACACACCCCGATCCCCTTTCCGCTTCTGTAGATGCTGTGCTAAACGGCACAGACCTTGAATGTGGCAAGGTGTTTATGGTGTTGACAGAGGCTTTAGACAAGGGACTTATCAAAGAGGCTACCTTAGACGAGCATCTGAGGAAGACTCTCTTGGGTCGCTTCGAACTTGGAATGTTTGACCCTGCCGAAATGATTCCCTGGGCAAACCTCGGTCCGGAAGTGATCAGCAGCGAGTCTAACCACAACCTTGCCACCCAGGCTGCCCGCGAATCAATGGTGCTACTGAAGAATAACGGCATCCTGCCTCTCTCAAAAGACATCAAAAACATTGCGGTGCTCGGTCCGAATGCCGACGATACAGAACTGCTTAACGGTAATTACGGGGGTACTCCTACCAAGGAGCACACCTATTCCCTGCTCGAAGGCATACGCAAAGCCATACCCGGAGCCAACGTATATTATAAGAAAGCCTGTGAACTCAACGATGAGTATGAGACCATTCACCACTTAGGCGATTTTAACGACGGCAAAGGTGTGAAGGTGGAATTCTTCAACAACTCCTCCCTAAGCGGTGAGCCGGACAAGACCGACTATTACAATGACATCAACTTTAGCACTTTCGGAGCGTGGGGATTTGCCGAAGGAATAAGTAAAGACACACTCTCCGTCAGAGTATCAGGCACCTATAAGGCACCTTTCACAGGCGACTTGAAATATACCCTCGCCACCGACAACGGATATGTAATCAAAGTAAACGGTGAAGTCGTGGAGGAAACGGCTCCGGCAACAAGCCGTGGCGGTTTCGGATTCCGACGCAATGTAGAGTATAAGACAATCCCTGTAAAAGAGGGCGAAACCTACGATGTGGTTATAGAATACAAACACGGCAACGGTAATTTCGCGTTGCTGCGTGGCGACATCTGCGAACGCAAACCATTTGAATTTGATGCCCTTGCCAAAGATATGCAGGATATGGACGCAATCATTATTATCGGCGGCATATCGGCTCAGATGGAAGGTGAAGGGGGCGACAAAGCCGACATCGAATTGCCTAAGGTGCAACAGAATCTCGTAAAGGCTATGCATGCCACCGGCAAACCGGTAATCTTCGTGAATTGTTCGGGTTCAGCCATCGCTTTCGGCAGTATCGAGAATAAATATGACGCACTCCTCCAAGCTTGGTATCCCGGTCAGGGGGGCGCTCAGGCATTAGCGGAAGTTATCTTTGGCGACTATAATCCCGGCGGCAAGCTACCCGTGACGTTCTACCGCTCCAATGATGACCTGCCCGATTTCCTCGACTATAATATGGACAACCGCACCTACCGCTATTTCCGTGGCGATCCCCTCTATGCTTTTGGCGAAGGACTCTCCTACACCGACTTCTCTGTGGGTAAAGGAAAACTGTCGAAGAAGTCGATGAAGGCTGACGAAACTGTGAAGCTTACTGTCCCCGTCACCAACACGGGCAAGCGTGACGGCACAGAGACCATACAAGTCTATGTGAAAGCACTCGATTATCCAGAAGCCCCCATCAAGTCGCTCAAAGGATTCCAAAAGATAAACCTTAAGCCCGGTGAGACGGGTAAGGCGGTCATTACCTTAGATGGAGAGGCATTCGAATATTACGATCCCTCTATTGACGAGCTTTCCACACGCCCCGGACGCTACCAAATCTTATACGGTACATCTTCACGCGACCGTGACCTACATAGCCTCGACTTTTCAGTGAAATGACCCGGAAATGTTAAATCTCGAATTAAAAGCAGTTTTCTTAAACCTTTTGACAATATCTGATTGTTATTATTGAGCAGTTATCTAAACTTATGCATTGATAGTTGCCAATCCCCCTTGGCAACTGTCAATGCTATAGACTATCAACCGTAACCACTTATCATTGCTCAAATACCTTAATAATGGCACAGAAGAAGGTTAAAAACAAGAAGAAGGCTCAACAAGTTCCAATGTCGCCTGAACGCTTTATGCGTGAAAAAGCCCGCACACTGCCGATTGGCAAATGCTACATAACCCCAGATTGGGAAACCAACGGTCTTGCTCAGGTCATTGTCTCCAGAATCCGACCAAACGGCAACATCGCCGGGGTCATGTTTCTCGTAGATACGTTTTGTCTCGGCGTCAAGGATGCCAAAATCAACGTCAACATGGAGCCGGACGATTTTGAAGACTTAATCCACGGTCTTCAAGAGGATTTAGGACTTGAGGAAATCAGCTACAATGAAGCCCACAACTTAATCTACGGTGCTATCAGTTTTGCGGAAGAAGGGGGAATCAACCCAGCGAAAGAGTTCCACATCGGTCAATATATACTTGAAGAAGACACTGAAGACATTCCTCTCATAGAATACGATTACGGCAAAAATGGTAAGCATTTGCTCATCATCGGTGCCGACAAGAAGGAGAAGCATTACCTTAAAACATTGAGAAATATACTTGGTGACAATTTCAACTATATAGAGGAGGGGGCTGAATTTGATAATCCTTATTTCTACGACAATACTAAACATTATCCCCAAGAACAGTATAAATATCAATATCCGGAATATCCTGCCACACTTTCCGTAAAGAATCAGTTTATTGCCGACGCCCTGTTCTCGCCCGACAATTATGACTCTATGCCGAAAGAGACAATTGAACGCATATTGGCTCTTCCCGCCGACGAGGCTGCGGACGACCTCAGCAATATCGTAATGTATTCCATAGGTAAGACCTACAAGGCAATCAACGAAGGAAAAGTGGAAGATCTGGAAAATGGTGCCATCTATCATGCCCTTGTCCTTCTCACCCAGCTGCAAAGCGAGAAAGGTCTTGATGCAGTGCTCGAAATAATGCGTCAGACCGATGAATTTGCCGACTATCATCTTGGCGACCTCGCCCCGGAGGTAATACACCCAGCCCTCTATGCTTGTGGAAAAGACAATGTAAAGCGCATTGAACAATATCTCTATGAGCCTAATCTTGACCCCTACCTACGCGAACAGGCTCCTGAGGCATTAGCCATGATTGCCATCAATCATCCTGAACGCCGGGAAGAAATAATCGAGGTGTTCAGGAGGTTATTGAAGTCTATGCCTACCCGTCTCCCAATCCAGGATTGTTGCGACGCTGAATATGCAGGATTCGTTATGTCGGCTCTTGCAGATCTCCAAGCTAAAGAACTTCTGCCGGAAATAGAGGCTGTGTTTGCAACCGACCTTGTAGATGAATCCGTAGCCGGTGGCTACCAAGACATTGTGTCAGAAATGGAAGTTACCCCGTCTGACTTTACCCTTGACAAATACCGCTTCCCCGACATCTACGCGCAATATCGCCGCCTCCAAAACTTCGGCTAAGTAAAGAGAGTTGCGCCGCCAAACAGTTCTTATTATGTTTGGCGGCGCAACTCTCTTTATGTCAAGTCGATTCAGAGCTTCGTCTAATCGACTTTACCCTATCTTATTTATTGTTTATAAGAGTCGCAATGTCATTCTCTACAGTAGAGATTGTGCCGATATTGAATTTCTCCTGAAGCACTTTCAAGATGTCGGGAGTGAAGAAAGCCGGAAGTGTCGGACCAGTATGGATATTCTGAATACCTAAGTAGAGAAGAGCCAAAAGCACAATCACAGCCTTCTGCTCATACCAGGCTATATTATACACAATCGGAAGGTCGTTGACACTCTCAACCTTGAAAGCATCCTTCAAAGCAAGCGCAATGCGCACAAGCGAATAAGAGTCGTTGCATTGCCCTGCGTCAAGCACACGGGGCACACCCTCTATGTCGCCCAAAGGAAGTTTGTTGTAACGATACTTCGCACATCCGGCAGTAAGTATCACGCAATCCTCCGGCAATGCCTTGGCGAAATCAGTGTAATAGCTGCGCGACGGGAAACGGCCGTCACAACCTGCCATAACCACAAACTTACGTATTTTGCCGCGATTAATCAAATCAATCACCTTAGGAGCCAACTCTATCACCTGATGATGGGCGAAACCGCCTACAATCTCTCCGTGTTCAATCTCCGTAGGAGCGGCGCAGGTCTTAGCCTTAGCGATCACCTCGGAGAAATCGTGCTTACCCTCTGCATCCTCGTCGATATGATGGGTGCCCGGCATATTCACCACGCCGAGAGTATAGATACGGTCGGTATATGTGGCATTCTTCTTCGGTGGCACGATACAGTTGGAAGTGAATACGAAGCAACCGTTAAAAGTCTCAAACTCATCCACCTGCTTCCACCAAGCGTTGCCATAATTACCCGCGAAATGAGGATACTTCTTGAAATAAGGGTAATACTGACCCGGCAGCATCTCAGAATGAGTATAAACGTCTACACCGGTTCCTGCGGTCTGTTCAAGCAGTTCCTCAAGATCGTGCAGGTCATGGCCTGAGATAAGGATACCCGGATTCTTACGTACCCCTATATCTACCTTTGTGATTTCAGGATTGCCATAGGTGCCGGTGTTGGCAGAATCGAGCAACGCCATAGCCTTCACACCACCCTCACCCATATAGAGCACGAGTTTCACAAGCTCATCCACAGTTATGTCGGGACGGCTCACCTCCTTCAGCACCTTCTCTATATAGGCATACACATCGTCATCCTCATAATTGAGGTTGGCTGCATGACGGGCATATGCAGCGGCACCCTTCGCGCCGTAAATGGCAAGCTGCTTGAGTCCGCGCTTATCAGCATCCGGCTCAGCCAACACACCCGTGACAGCCTCCAACTTCTCATAATCCTCCGGTTCAGCTTCAAGAGCCACTTCCGGAGCATCCGGTATCTTGATGCCCAATTCCTCACACTTTGCCTTCAACTCGCGCTTCATCTGAAATGCACGGCGGATATAATCGTCGAGCGAATCATTGTCGAAATTGGCATTAGTGATAGTGGTGAACAGCGCATCAATTATTTGATGGTCGGCATCCTTCTGTGGTGCGCCGGCACCACGTAGGAGGTCATTCAGGATTGCCACTCCACGGGTCACGTAGAGGAGAAGATCCATCCTGCCGGAAGTCTCGGGCAATTTCCCGCACACACCTCTCAGTGTGCAACCTATACCCTTGGCTGTCTCCTGACATTGATAACAGAACATCTTGGGGTTAGCTTCCATAATATGATTTGGTTTTAAGAATTAAGTGAATTATTAAGTCAATTATAACCTATCAGGCTTTAATCTTCACGAGCATCATCTTCGAATCGGCTTTGGCAGCCACACTGTGAGCCACATTTTCACCCACAAGCATAAACTCGCCTGCTTTCAAGGTATGGGGCTTGTCAAGGACCGTAAACTCAATTTCACCCTCAAGCACATTCACCATCAGTTCTGCGGGAGCGACATGCGTATCGAGTTTCTGACCGGCTTTAAAAGCCACAAGTGCAACGCCACCGTTGGCATTGGCAAAAATATTCTGAAAATGTACGCGGTCTTCGCCGGCTTCAATCTGTGAGGCGAGTTCATGAACCTCGCCAAACTTATACTCTGTGTTAACCATAGCAATAAAATTTTAATAATTTAAGATGAGGCATCTTGCCACCATCAATATTAAAACGCTTCCCCTCCCCCACTTGTTCATAAAGACATCGGGCGTAGATCTCACAAGAAATCCGCGCCCGATGTCTTTCAAATACAAATATATGTATGAGCGTGATTAGGGAAGTTTCAGATATTCCTCGTCAGTCACAGGCTCAAGCCAGACGTTTTCCGTCTCCTCACCGGGCACACCGAATGCCAAGTGGGCAAACCAAGAGTCTTTCGCAGCTCCGTGCCAGTGCTTCACATTGGCAGGTATGTTGATTACGGTGCCGGGAAGAATCTCCACCGCAGGCTTACCCTCCTCCTGGTACCAGCCACGTCCGGCTACACCCACGAGCATCTGACCGCCACCCTTCTCTGCCTTATGGATATGCCAGTTGTTGCGGCATGCCGGCTCGAAAGTCACGTTGGCAAAAGGTATCTGGTCGGTGGCGATCTGGGCAAGATAGCTGTTGCCGGTGAAATACTTCGCATATGCCGTATTAGGCTCACCGATCGGGAAAATCATCTGGCGTGCAAACTCAGCTTTCGCATCCTCCCCCTTTATATCGTCATTCCATACATCTTTAGCTAAGCGGAAAGCAGCCCAAGCCTTAGGCCAACCAGCATAGAAAGCTATGTGGGTTATGATTTCGGCTATCTCAGTGCGGGAGATTCCGTTCTTCTTCGCTGTCTGGAGATGATAAGTCAACGAACTGTCGGTGATACCCTGTGAGATAAGCGAAGTGATAGTCACAATGCTACGGTCGCGGAGCGAAAGCAGGTCGTTGCGGCTCCATACCTCTCCGAAAAGGATGTCGTCATTGACACGCGCAAACTCCGGAGCAAAGTCGCCGAGCTGGTCGCGTCCGGCTGTCTGAATTATTTTCTGTTGTGCCATAACCGGTGATAATGTTATTATGCTTAATACAAGAGTTAGTAAAAATCTATGCATGTTTCCAAGATTAAAATTATTATATGCAAAATTACATGTTTCTCTCCCATATTCAATGACATTTTCTTAGGTTTTTCTTACCAATTTTACGGTTCTGACTGCCAGTTTTTCTCAAATCACCCCCCTATGATGGAATAAAAGCCCGATATTTACGTTTCAATAACAGATAAATCAGACTAACATAACTTTTCATAATGAACACACTACTATTCATAGGGGGCTTGGGTATGAGCGAGATTTTGCTCATCGTGCTCGTCGTGCTCCTCTTCTTCGGAGGCAAGAAAATACCTGAGATGATGAAAGGTCTCGGTAAGGGAGTGCGCTCTTTCAAAGACGGAATGAACGAAATAGAGAAAGACATTAAAAGTACCGAGGAGATAAAGACTGATAAATGAATCAAGTCGAAGAGACTCACGACTTCTGGTGGCACCTCGATGAACTTCGGGGTGTCTTGCTTCGTGTGCTTATCGTGACTGTCGCGTGTGCCTGTGTGGCGTTCTTTTTCAAGGAGACTATCTTTTCATTTGTATTGGCTCCGAAATCGCAGGATTTCATCACATATCGCCTCCTCAACGATCTCTGCCTTCGTCTCGGGCTCCCCACAATGGATCATTTCGACGTCAGCCTCATCAACACAGGCTTGGCGCAGCAGTTCATAATACATATGAAGACAGCGTTTTGCGTCGGAGTGATATGTGTCTCCCCCTATATCCTCTATCAGCTCTTCACATTCATAGCCCCCGCTCTCTACAGCTCTGAGAAGAAAGTTGCCCTGCGGATAGTATGGAGCGGATACTTTATGTTTGCCATAGGTTTAGCACTCAACTACTTTGTGATATTTCCCCTCACCTTCCGCTTCCTCGGCACATATCAGGTGGCTGATGATGTAACCAACCTCATCAGTCTTGATTCCTATATGAGCACACTCATAATAATGAGTCTCTGCTTAGGAGTTATGTTTGAGCTTCCGGTGGTGGCATGGCTTTTGGCACGGATCGGTGTGCTCAACCCTGCCTTTCTGAAGAAATACCGCAAACACGCTATCGTGGTCATTCTCATTATAGCCGCAATCATCACTCCCACTTCCGACGTTGTGACCCTCCTCCTTGTCTCCCTCCCAATATATCTCCTCTACGAACTCAGCATCCTCATCATCAAATTATAACTTCTCATTTATGCTATGATATACCTTGGCAACGACTACTCTTACGGCGCACTTCCCCAAGTGCTTAACCACCTTGTTGAAATCAATAATATCGGAGAGATGGGCTACGGTGAAGACACCATAACCGAGCATACCCGTCGACTATTGCTCAACAAGTGCGGATTAGAGGATGGCGAGGTATTCTTCCTGACAGGAGGCACCCAAACCAATATCGTAGCCCTCGACTGGTTTCTTCGTGCAGGAGAAGGTGTGCTATGTGCGGAGGGAGCACACATCAACGTGCACGAAGCGGGAGCTATCGAAGCTACCGGACATAAGGTAATCCCACTTACCACAGAATCCGGAAAACTCACTGCCAATGCCATTGAAAGATATATGACCGCTTTTTTCGGCGACCCTACATGGCCCCATATGGTAGTGCCGGGATGTGTCTACCTATCGCAGCCTACCGAGATAGGTACACTTTACACTCTGAAAGAACTGCAAGCTATAAGAGAGGTATGCGACAGATTCTCCCTACGTCTTTACATTGACGGTGCCCGACTGATATATGCACTCGGCTCGGAAGAGAACGACGTGACTCTTCAGGATCTTGCCGATTTCACGGATGGTTTCTACATCGGTGGCACGAAGTGTGGCACACTCTTCGGTGAGGCGCTTATCCTACCCGGCTTGCTCCCCGAACTCGAAAAGAAGCGACTGTTCGGACTCATCAAACGGCACGGCGCACTGCTTGCCAAAGGGTGGTTAGCGGCAGCACAGTTTGAAGTGCTTTTTAAAGAGGGTCTATATTTGGAAGTGGGAAGCGAAGCGGTGAAAAAGGCTTTGCGCCTACGCGACTCACTCAACGCCCTTGGCATAAAATCCCCTTGGCAATCTCCCACCAACCAGCAATTCTTCATTATCCCTACTCCCCTCTTGGAACCCCTCTCAAAAGAGCTTACCTTCGACATCTGGGGCACACCCGGTCCCTCAGAGAGCACCATCCGCTTAGTTACCGACTGGCACACCACCCCCTCCGACCTCGCCACCGCCATAGCCCTCATCCATCACCTATATAAATAGTAAATAAGTGTATGGCTTCGCCATCTCTGAATTACCTGTACGGATATACAACTATTGTTCAGATTCTTAGACCCATTAAAAAGCGCCTCGGTAAAATTATCGAGACGCTTTTCATTTATTTGTAAGGTTTCACATTATTTTTTCAATTCTTCCGAATCATATTATTTCATAATCTAAGTCGAAACTTATCGTAGGGAATTATTTCATAATCTGAGTTGAAGGTATGCAAGGGATACCCATATTTTCAATATCATAGATATTGGCTTTTGCTACCTCTTCTGTGGCTGCCGAACAGCAATCAGTTACAACCGTGGTGTTGTAGTCAAGACCCATGGAATCTACGGCTGTCGCGCGTATACAATTAGGATACTGTGTACCGGTGATATATACGTTTTTCGCACCGAGTCCACGGAGTATAATATCCAAGTCAGTGCCGAAGAACGCGCTGAAACGCTGTTTCGTTACCTTTATATCGCCCGGTTGCGGTGCGATCTCGTCGGGGATTGCTGCGCCTTTTGTGCCGGCGATGCAGAAGGGTTTGCCCTCCTCGAAGAAATGACGACGGAAAAGCTCTGCGTCGATACCGGATGGTCTATGAATACGGTAGATGTAGATTACAGCCCAGTCGTTTGCACGACCGAAGTCAAGGAACTTCTTTATGGCAGGGAGTGTCTCATAAGCCCCTGCTACTCTCATTGGAGAATCGGGCAACACCCAGTCATTCTCCATATCCACTACCAAAATCACATTCTCCGCATGCGTCAGCATGCCGTCAATCTTCTTTGCTGCTTCCATTTCCTATAATCAATTTATTAAATTCGCCGAATAAAATCGGCTATTACCAAAGGGTGTCTAATTTACCCTCTATATTAATAACGACCTACCCACTCTATCAGTTCATATCTTCCCCACTACAATCCTTAATAAGAAATAGCTTGTCCATATTTGAAAAATGCAGACGTATGATGTTTTTACTGATTTTTGAGTATTTCAAATAACTTTGCGCTTTGATGAGGCTGTAGGGAGCGGCTTTTGCCATATTGTATCTCATTATTTTTACCGATTTTTGAGTATTGCCGACCTGAGACGATGGAAGTAATTTTGCAGTCGAAAAAAATAAGTCTGCAATGAATCTTTATAACGTCTCACGATTTCTTGTTGCCCCTCTCCTGCTGATGCCCTCTCTTATAGCATCTGCTTCCGATAATATAACCACACAATCTACTGCCTCTTATGCTGGGGCTAATGATTATGACCATACGGCTTTGGAGAATATCCGGGAGAAGATTTCCGCTTGGAGCCGTCTTCACGTTGGCGGCTACGGCGAGGTAGCTATGTCGCGCAACTTCTACAGCGATAATTATCTTCGCTACTCGGAGCCTGAACGCTACAAGCATAGCGCAAGCCACGGACGTTTCGACCTTCCCCACGTCGTGATTTACCTCGGCTACGATTTCGGCAAAGGATGGTCATTCAGTTCTGAGATTGAGTTTGAGCACGGCGGACCGGAAGCGGCTGTGGAAATCGAGATGGAAGAGGCAGGTGAATATGAAACCGAAGTGGAACGTGGCGGTGAGGTTGCTCTTGAGCAATTCTACATCCAGAAAGAGTTTATGCCACAGCTCAAACTCCGCGCCGGTATGCAGGTAGTGCCTGTCGGTGCCACCAACGCACATCACGAGCCTAACCAATTCTTCGGTGTGTATCGTCCTGAGGGTGAGAACACGATAATGCCCTGCACCTGGCATGAAGTGTCGGTGTCTCTGAGCGGACGTGCAGGAAAATGGTCATATATGGCAATGTTCCTCCCCGGTCTTGACTCCGAACGCTTCGGCAACCAATCTTGGATTCACGACGGCTCCGCTTCCCCTTTTGAATTTAAAATAGCCAATTCGTATGCCTTCGCCGGAAGAGTTGACAACTACAGTGTGAAAGGTCTTCGCATCGGCATAAGCGGATATGTGGGTAATTCTTTCCGCAATACCCTCTACCCTACTGAATCGTCCAAAAACGACGGTATTCACGGCACCGTCTCCATTCTCTCTGCCGATTTCAAATATGATGACCATAATTGGCTAATCCGTGGGTTTGGCGACTGGGGACATCTCTCCGACGCGGCTCATATAA
>CAMWTL010000035.1 GCA_947177145.1 uncultured Porphyromonadaceae bacterium | reverse complement strand
CTCTTCCAACAGAGCAGCGATAGAGCGATTTGAAAGGTTGCACGCAAGGTAAACCGCAAGCCGATATTCCTCCGGCTTCATAGCAGGGAGTTCCCTCTTTAAATTATCAAGAAGAGAGGCGTTACACCCATTAACACATTGCTCCATCTCAGCAAATAGTCCGCTATCCGATTTAAGTTCCTCAATCTGCTCCTTCACCTTCTCTACTATTGCCTTCTTCTCAGTCTTAGTGCCTTGTGATTCATAGTAAGTTTCACAAAGCCGATCGACGACATCAAACCGATTAGCAAATATTTTCTTTAGTTTTAGCTGTAAATCTGAACATAGAGATTCATTATGCGACAATCCCTGCATCAGAGAGGATGCCTCTGCCATTAGGGCTTCATTACGCGCATCCTTAATTTTAATTCGTTGACACTGCCATACGATAATACCCGAGGCAATAAGAAGGACGATTAGGAAAAGGAAAAATAACTGCTCCCTTTTCATTCTCTCTTTATAAAGCATGAACTCCTTCTCCTTCTGAAGATAAAGTGCCGTTGCGAGAGCATTACTCTCACCGGAATCTTTTAACAAGGCTTTCAGACCGGAGGCAAATTGATACTTATCCTTAATGTTATGGCTACCATAATATGTTATGGCAATATTGACAATAGTATCTGTCGGGGCGGTTAGATTATTAGCCACCATAGCCTCTGAATAGAGCAACGCCCAATGAGCCATAGTAGCGGAATCCTCAAACTCCGACACATCGTATTGGTTCAGACGTGCCATAGCAGCCGTGGGGTCAGTCTGTATCATAGACCCGATCTCATCTAAGCTACGATTAATCGGCAGGTTTGAATATGTGCAACCTGTGATAATAAGCAGGATGGCTAAATAAAGAAACGTCCGCATACCGTCTTAATTTAGAATGTTGTGAAAATATCCTGATAATGAAAAGACTCTGCACTATCGGAACTTCTTCACGACTTCATCATAAACAGGGGTAGCCACACCCAGTTCCTTACCAAGAGCTATTATATCAAACAATTGCCCTTGAATTTCGCTTTGATTTCCGGCTTTCAGGTCTTTCTGCATTGATGCGGTACTTTCCGGATCCAAAGAATCCATCACCTTAAGATGATGCTCAACCATATCACAACCGAAATCAATGCCAAGTCTCTCCCCTATTGCCGCGCTCTCCTTCGTCAGACCTATAAACGTATCACGTTCTTTACCCGGGTGCTGAATTGGTCCCATCGGTATGTCGTAGTATGCCCCGGTCACAGACATTGCCGATATATACGACCACTTTATAAATGTGTCACGATTGATGTCGTCGCTCAATGTTGTCTTGATTCCTGCATCAAGCAGATCAGCTGTCACCTGAGTTAGCAAATCATCATCACAAGTAGCCCAACTCGGCACACCGAAGACAAGATGAAACACCTCTCCCAATTGGGAAATCTCACCGACACCGCTTTTGAAGCCTACGATATAGATACATCCGTCGAGCACGTTTATCTCCGGCACAAGTTGCTTTATGCGCTTGCCTGTGCCATAGACATTCAATACGGGAATAACTACTGTCTTATCATGGGCTGCTTTCCTTAATATATCGCCAATACTATCTATTGAATATCCCTTTACAGTGACAAAAATAGCATCGGCTTTATCCGTGTATTCCTCTTCACTATATGCCTTGACGGGAAGATGGGGGTAATCGCCTTTCATATCAGAATGAAATATCATACCTCTTTGTTTTATTGCTTTTAAAGATTCACCCCTTGCAATACAACTTACATTTTTCCCTGCCAAAGTCAGAAACGCCGCGATACTGCCCCCTACGCCCCCGGTGCCTACAATAAGATATTTTAAACGTTTCATCTAAGATAAATTAATTCATTGTTTTTTAAGCTGTCAAGTTCACAGTCGAAAAATATTATTTCCGTAAATTGGGAGGGAGGAAATATTGCCCTTTCTTCGCAGTTTCTTTACCATATTCTATGGCATGGCGCGGACAACTGTGATAGCACGCAAGGCACGAACAGCAATCAGGACCCCATTTCGGACGTCCTGAATAATCGTACACGATATTACATTGAGGGCAACTCTCCGCGCAAATACCACATCCGACACAAGCATCCGTACTGTGCCATTTCTTTATGGAGATACCCCAACGTTTAAATAAGGGATATATTAATCCGGTCTTTAGACGTGGCATACTACCCCTTACCACATCCACACATCTCCTATGCGCTTTTATGCATTCCCCAATCTCTCTAATCCTACCGGGAGCCTCTTTCAATTTTCGCTGCTCCACCTCCTTGCTATCCACATTGAAACCGGGCAGGAGCACATAATTATTAGGCATAATCACACTCCAGATTGATTCCGGTGCCACTCCAACCTTTTTCAATATCTTCTTGATCATTTCCGGTGCCATAGCCACCTCGTCGCCACAGGTCATAACTATCCATACCGGTAGCTGTTCCACATTAACACGCTGCCAGAAAGAAGCGGGCATCTGAAGTATTAACTCTTCAACATTTGGAGGTACACCCCACGAATAAACCGGGAAGACGAAGCCTATGGATTCTCCCTCCGGCTCCACCGGAGAATTGGCATTCATAACATAAGGCATCTCAAGCAACTGTTTTGCAAGCTGCCGCGCTACATATTCCGAATTGCCTGTACCTGTAAAATAATATATCATAACTTATACCGCTGTGAAGATTTTAAATATCAACTCTTTCAGGAGTGCGTATTCGTTTTGTGTTGATCCTATGCCCTTGCTCTGGCAATCATACTCTCTGATAGCATGTACGGCAGCCAGAGCCTGACGTGCATTATACCTCTGGATTCCGTCGTGATAATCACTGAGAGCATACTTGTTTTTCAACTCCAACAAAGCAAGTAAAGTAGCCTCGCTCTTGTCGCGGCTCACAGTGGCTATAAAGAGTTTGGAAAAGAAACCGAATAAAGTCGACACAATCACTATGGCAGGATTCTGCTTGGGATTCTTAGAGAAATGGTCTACTATCAGCATCGCTTTCGGATAATCCTTACGCGCAAGGGCCTTTACAAGTTCAAAGGTGTTGAAATCTTTAGAAATTCCTATATTCCTTTCTATCAACTCGGCTGATATGCGCTTCACGTCTTGATCGGCGGCAATCATCAACTTATCAATCTCTCCGAAAAGTTTACTTAAAGGATTGCCGATATAATCAGCCAATAGACTCACTGCCTTATCATCGATACCCCAGCCCTTGCTTTGGCAATACTCCACTATCGGACCGGAGAGTTGATAGTCGCGCAGCCGCTCACTTACAAAAACCACACAGTCGGAATTCTTGGCTTTCTTTATAAGCGACGAAGTGCCTGATAAGGTGTCGCCCTTATAGACCACCACTAAAACCGTAGTAGGATTCGGACGTGCCACATACGATGAAAGTTTATCAAGCTGCTCCTTAGCGCGGCTCAATGTCTGGGCTTCCTTCAACAGCACTATCTGACGGTCAGCCATAACAGGATATTGCTGCGCACTGGCTATCACCTTGCCCATCTCTGCATCGGCACCATAATAGGTAATTGCATTGAAATCCTTGTCAGCCTCATCCACTACGCTGTTTTCAAGAGCTTTGGTAATCTGGTCGAGATAATACGGCTCATCCCCCATAAGAATATAGACCGGCGAAAACTGCCTTTTCTTAATTGCCGTCATAACTTCCCGAAATGAAGGACCACTCGATTTCTTCGCCATTATCTTTTCGTTTTAAAGAAATAGTTTCTGAATCCCCAAAGGAACAGAGCGGTAGCTATGCAACTTGCCACAGCAGCTAAGGGAAAGGCATTTCCAACCGCCACTCCGAAACTGTCTATGCCATTGTCTACTTCACCGCCCGACATCCACATAGTAATTACCACTATCGAGTTGTTCAAGACGTGGGCAAAGATTGCAGGCCAAAGACTTCCGCTCCACACCAGCAGATAGCCAAAAAAGGCTCCCATAAGCACTCTCGGCACAAAGCCGAAGAACTGAAAGTGCATAGCACTGAAAATCAAGGCTGTGCCCCAAACAGCAATCCACTTCTTAGCATGTCCCTCGATGAAAATGTGCTGGAGGCTGCCTCTGAAGAATAATTCCTCGGAAAAACCGGTTAGCAACCCCACCACTGCCAAGGTAATCAGAAACTCCCAAACAGTGTGCATTTCCATCATTGCATCTGCCACACTGCTGTTGGCATCTTCCAACTCACGTAAGGTGGTCTCAAACTCAGCAGCGAATGCAGGGAAATGTATACTTTCGTTCCAAGCGATTATCTGGTTCATCGCCGGTAAAGCCAAACAATACACTATCATTACCCCCGCAAATGGCTTCCAACCAGGATTCTTTGTGACACACAAGAAATTCCAGGGACGGCTTGTAGAAAAACGAGCTGTAAACCAAGCCGGCACACAGAATGCCACTATGCACTGCACTACCGAGCTTAATAAGAATGAGGTGCGTAAGGATATACCGGGAATCAACCCGATTGCGGCTCCTATTCCTCCTGCAATCAGAAGGAAAAAGAAAAACAGGGTAAACAAGACCACCAAACGCATAGCGGTGGACTGTCTATAGGGCGACAATGGCTCCATCAGTCAAAACGTTTACGGGTGAATACGAAATCTCGTCCTAAATATTTCTCTCTAACCACCGGATTGGCTGCAAGCTCCTCACTTGTGCCTTGAAATAATATCTTACCCTCAAAGAGGAGGTAGGCACGGTCGGTGATACGAAGAGTCTCGTTGGCATTATGGTCAGTGATCAGGATACCTATATTCTTCTCCTTTAATTTATACACTACCTCTTGAATGTCTGCCACAGCTATAGGGTCAACTCCGGCAAACGGCTCATCAAGCATAATGAACTTCGGATTGATTGCAAGGCATCGCGCTATCTCTGTCCTGCGTCGCTCTCCACCACTTAGCTGGTCGCCAAGATTCTTCCTTACCTTCTGAAGACGGAACTCGGCTATCAGACTTTCAAGTTTCTCCTTTTGATATTCCGGTGTGGTCGGGGTCATCTCCAGCACAGCACGGATATTATTCTCCACACTCAATTTGCGGAACACTGACGCTTCCTGAGCAAGATAACCTATGCCGAGCTGAGCACGTTTATACACGGGATAACCCGTAATATCCTTGTCATCGAGAAAAATCTTCCCGGAATTCGGAGAGATCAAACCGGTAGTCATATAGAAGGTAGTGGTCTTTCCGGCGCCGTTAGGTCCCAAGAGACCCACAATCTCACCTTGCGTCACATCAATAGACACATGGTTAGCCACCGTGCGTTTCCCATAACGCTTCACAAGGTTATCGGTGCGAAGCACTCCCTTCTCAGGAATCACCACGTCAGACACTTCCTCCACTCTCTCACCATCAATATCGGCTGTAAGGGCAGTTTCAATGTCCTCCTGACGCATATCCGGCTCAACGGCATGCTCCATCTCCTTGACTACCTCTTGCTCCTCAGGTGTCAGCTTCTTCTCTTTTTTATGTATGAAAGGGAAAATCTTCATAAATCGTGTCTGAGTTGATTACGACCACCGGTAAGAAGCGATCTTATATAGTCGGTGAGCAGCTTCACGGCAACCTTGTTATTGCCACCCTGAGGCACAATAAGATCGGCATATCTCTTCGACGGTTCGATGTAAAGCTCATGCATAGGCTTAAGAGTTTCCTGATAACGGTCTATCACCATCTGCGGTGTTCTGCCTCGCTCTATGCAATCTCTCTTAATTACCCTTATCAGTCGCTCATCGGCATCGGCATCAACAAAGACCTTCACATCCATCATATCACGCAGATGCTTATCGGTCAACACAAGAATACCCTCCACCACAACCACCTCACGCGGTTTCAGAGTTACCGTCTCTTTCATGCGTGAGCAGGTGAGAAAATCATAAGTAGGCATTTCCACTGTTTTTCCCTCTTTCAATGCCTGAAGCTGGCTGCAGAGCAGCGACCATTCTATCGAAGCGGGCTCGTCATAGTTCATCTTCAGACGCTCCTCCAAAGGAATGTGAGCATTGTTTTTATAATAGCAGTCTTGAGGCATCACCGCTACTTCATCTTTCGGAAGCGACTCGATGATTCTTCTCACCACTGTTGTCTTACCGGACCCTGTGCCTCCGGCTATACCGATCACCAACATTGTTCTTTCAGTTTTTCTTCTGGTTAATATCCCGACTTTAGCGACGGGAAGTCATAGTGAAAGGCAAAATTACGAAAAAATCCCATATATTCAAATTTTAACTGCTCTTCAATCCCGATAATTGTTCGTTATTTCGGATTTACATCAATGAAATTCGGATTTAAAGTACATTAAGAGGTTAAAATAACGAATTTTTTGTAATTTTGCACAGTATTTTATGTTATATCTACGAAGTCATATGCCTGTCGCGCAAATCTGCCGACATGCAACCGACGGAGTGTTTCCGTATAAAAAATATTATATGCAATGATAGTATCCTCTATTGCTTCTTTCGGACGCTACTGCCTTTTCTTAGGGCAAGTGTTTCGGCTTCCCGATAAGGGAAAGGTGTTTTTCCAGCGGCTTGTGTTTGAGATCAGCAAACTCGGTGTTGACTCCATTCCGCTTGTAATAATAATCTCGCTCTTTATCGGAGCTGTCATCACCATACAGATGACCATCAATATCGTGTCGCCGCTTATTCCATCCTACTCCACCGGACTCGCCACCCGTGAAATCCTGCTTCTCGAATTTTCATCTTCAATGATGTGTCTTATTTTGGCAGGCAAGGTAGGCAGTAACATTGCTTCAGAGATAGGCACAATGAGAGTGACCGAACAGATTGACGCCCTCGACATTATGGGCATCAACTCAGCCAACTTCATCGTGCTCCCGAAGATTATCGGTTTCGTGCTATTTGTTCCTGTGCTTTGTGTGCTCTCTATGTTCACAGGTCTTGTAGGCGGTTGGTTTATAGCACAGTTCACTTCAATGCTCACTGTTGAGAATTATGTATTCGGCATACAGTCGTTCTTCAACGAATGGTATGTCTGGTATGGCATTATCAAGACTATAGTCTTCGCCTTTATAATATCTACAGTGGCAGCCTATTATGGCTACTATGTAAAGGGGGGTGCCCTTGAAGTAGGTCAGGCAAGCACGAGAGCGGTGGTGTCAAGCTCCATCCTCATCCTCCTTGCCGACGTGATTCTCACAAAACTTCTTCTCCAGTAAATTCACTGTTATGATTGAAGCTAAAAACGTATCAAAATGGTTCGACGGACAGAGAGTGCTCTACGACATCTCTGCCACATTTGAGACCGGAAAGACCAATCTCATCATCGGACAGAGCGGCTCCGGCAAAACAGTATTTATGAAATGCCTTATCGGACTGCTCACACCCGAAGAGGGCATAATCCTTTACGACGGGCGTAAATTTCGCTCTATGAATACGGAGGAGAAACGTAAGCTCCGCACTGAAATCGGTATGCTTTTCCAAGGTTCCGCTCTATTCGACAACGAGACTGTGCTCGGCAACGTAATGTTCCCGCTTAAGATGTTCAGCAAGATGAGCCGCGAAGAACAGCTTGAAAGAGCCCACTTCTGTATCAAGCGCGTGGGTCTCACCAATGCTGACGAAAAATATCCGTCAGAAATTTCCGGCGGTATGCAGAAACGTGTGGCGATTGCACGTGCCATTGCGCTCAATCCGAAATACCTCTTCTGCGACGAGCCTAATTCCGGCCTCGACCCTCGCACCTCGATTCTCATTGATGAACTATTAAGCGACATCACCCACGAATACGGCATCACCACCATTATCAACACCCATGATATGAACTCTGTGCTTGGAATAGGTGAGCACATCGTCTTTATTAATAAAGGACATTGCGACTGGACAGGCTCTGACCGTAACATCTTCAGAAGCACGAATAAAGACCTTAACGACTTCGTATTCGCATCGAAACTCTTCAAAGAGGTGAAACTTTTCCTTGAAAGGGAGTATGAGGCTCAAAAAGACTAATTTCTGTTTTTCCAAGCAGTTTTAGTGTTTTCTCCAAGCAATTTCAAAAACTCCGAGCTAAGTTCGCTCTTGACTTTTGCAATATCCAAATCCCTGCCGGTTTCGACACTCATAGAGGTTACACCTTTGTCGATAAACCCGCAGGGATTTATCATACTGAAACCTCTGAGATCGGTGTTAACATTAAGTGCCAGTCCATGCATTGTGCAGAAACGACTGCATTTTACACCTAATGCGCATATCTTCCGTTCTCGGGCAGTATC
This sequence comes from uncultured Porphyromonadaceae bacterium, assembly GCA_947177145.1. GTDB lineage: Bacteria > Bacteroidota > Bacteroidia > Bacteroidales > Muribaculaceae > Lepagella. The sequence goes on along the minus strand of CAMWTL010000035.1, from coordinate 11,338 downwards.
CTTCCCAATCCAAACTCCGGAAGCACCATCTACCCTCTCTCCTATTATTCCATATTTAGCGATGGTTCGGACTACAGCTTCCTCAAGCAAATTAACATAGTCCTTCACTCCCAGACCATGCCTTTCAAGGTCAAGAATAGGATACATCACAATCTGCCCAGGACCATGGAATGTTATATCGCCTCCGCGTTCTATTCTCCTGCACTCCACGTCTCTCTTTGCCAACTCCTCATCTGAAAGGAGCAAATTAGCTGCCTTGGCGTGTTTACCCAAGGTTATCACCGGATAATGCTCAACAATCAATACCGTTTCATCACCCACCGGCGCATGCTCTTTTTTAGCGGAGACCATCGCATCAAAAAGCGTATGCTGAAGCGTCCAAGCCTCATCATACGCCATAACTCCTAAATCTCTGACTGTAATCTTACTCATTTCACGTGACGTTCTGCGTGGTAGCTTGATCTCACCATCGGACTGCTTTCTATATGGCGAAAACCCTTCTTTCTCCCTATCTCCCCATATTCGGCAAACACATCAGGATGAATATAATCCTGTAAGGGATAATTTTGCTTAGTGGGCTGTAGATACTGCCCTATGGTCATTACCTCACACCCTACAGCCAAGAGGTCGTCCATCGTCTGAAGAATCTCCTCCCTTGTTTCTCCAAGACCAAGCATAATACCCGACTTACTCCTTATCCCTCGCTCGGCTATATGGCGAATCACGGCAAGCGAATTGTCATATGTTGCGAAGGTACGCACTGCCGGAGTCAAGCGGCGCACCGTCTCAAGATTGTGTGAGATAACATCCGGCTGCTCATCTATAACCATATCCACAAGCTCCAATCTCCCTTGGAAATCGGGTATAAGTATCTCCATAGTCACCCCTGGACATCTCTCTTTGATTCTCCTAATCATCTTTGCCCAATGACCGGCTCCTAAATCAGGCAAATCATCACGGTCAACGGAGGTTATCACGACGTGGCGCAGCTTTAACTGCTTTATGGAATCCACTATCTCATCCAATTCCCTCTCCTCAAGCGGAAGAGGTTTCCCGGTAGGAACATTGCAAAATTTACAGTTGCGTGTACATATATTACCACCGATCATAAACGTGGCGGTGCCGTTGCCCCAACATTCAGCTCTGTTAGGACACATTCCGCTCGAACAGATTGTATGGAGGTTCTTCTCGTTAAGCAATCCGATCACTTGACTTGTCTTGAATCCCCTCGGTAATTTTATTTTGAGCCAATCCGGCTTCCTACGAAAGTCAGCACGCTTTTCTTTCAACTCCAATTCCATAATGTTTAAGGTATATATTGTTTTATAATTTCTCTGAAAAGTTTCAGTTGTTCGCAGTCATCGCTGCTTTTAATTTCTCCTCAACCTCTTCTCCCCTCAAATGGCGGTTCAAGATAGTGCCGTCAGGACCAAAGAGGATTATTTCCGGAATACTGTTTATGGCATATTTTCCCATAACCTTATCACAATTCATTAGCTGGTCCCAGGGCATGCCCATTTTCTTTGCCATTTCCCTTACATCGTCAAGGGCAATACCTATAATCTTCACATTAGGATTGTCGCTGTACTTATGGTACAATGGTATGAGGGTCTCTTGTGCCTCTATAATACATGCTCCGCACCAGCTCGACCATATGTCGGCAATGACAAACTCTCCTTTACCCACATAGTCAGACAACTTCATAGGTTGCCCGTCAACGCTCTTCCCTTCAAAGTCAACGAAATGTGTCCCCTCCCATGTATTTCTTAACCGATCCATTCTGCTTGTAATAGTTCTGATTGCTTCTAAGTCCTTTTGATCGTCATCAAGAAGTTGCGTTGCCTCGTTCCACTCATCGGGCGACCAGTCTTGGGTTGCTGTCATTAGTATATACTCGCCAAGACCATTATTAGCATTTTCTTTGAAGATTTTCTTTGACTTAAGTTTTATAGTCTCTTTCAGAGTAGTAGTTTCTTTTGCATTTGCAGTCTCTTCCTGATTTGCAGTTTCATTTGCAAACACTTTTGACATTGCCATATCTTTCGGGTTTGCGAGTGTGTCTGCGGATATGGATTTCCAATAGGCTTCTATTTCATTTATGTAATTCCTTAATTCTTGGTTAAGAGACCCTCCTGTCACAAGAACATTTTCATTTAGGTCAACAACGGTTGTACCAGGCTCAACAATAAAAGCAATTCTACTACCCCTTTGACCTCCTGACTCCCTGTTCACAAAATAGAGTTCGGCAGGGAAAGAACGTTCACTTTCTCCCGTTATATCTACTACCCCGTTTTGCACTTCTGCCATATGAGGTGTAAAGCTATCTGAAATATTAAATAAGACACAATCATAGCCGTTCAGTGTACTGTCCGATGCATTTGAAATAATCCTATATTCAAACGCATACATCGGGACACTTACCATCAGCAGCCCACACCCTAAAATGAATTTTCTCAGTTTATTCATAAGACAAAAGTTTTAGACACCATCTTCCCGTTTTCAAACACATTAAGTCATCGTCCGGTCTATATGGCAGAAAATGAATTTGTAAGAATTCACTCTATGAATGCATAAAGCAATAAGACCCTACAAATTTAGATAAAAATTCTGAGACTTCTACATTAGTAGTATAAAGAAAACTTTTCTGTATCGGTTATAAATTTGCCACACGGTCATAACAAAATTCACAATAAACCTTAAAGGGGTGATGTTTTATAGCAGATTTTAGAGGTTATATCTGATTTTTTTTGTAACTTAGCGCAGATATTGTCTTTCTGTCTCATCTTTTTTAGGATTTTTTCAGAAAGACACTTTCAACCATTTTATTAAATAAAAATCAAATATTTGATAACTAACCAAACCAGATATGTTTAAGAAAGCGTTACTTATGGCTGCCGTGGCTTTTTCAGCCATCTCAGCCTCAGCCGAACTTCCTTCGGTCAATCTCAAGGATATCAATGGTAAAGTGATTGATACCGCCAAACTCAACAACGACGGCAAACCCTTTGTCATCGACTTCTGGGCTACCTGGTGCAAGCCCTGTGTGCGTGAGCTTAAAGCCATAGCAGATGTCTATGACGAATGGGTAGAGGACACCGGCGTGAAAATCTATGCCGTAAGTCTTGACGAAGCTCAGAACGAGCAGCGTGTGAAACCATTCGTACAAAATAAGGGCTGGGAATACGAAGTGCTCCTTGACCCCAACGGCGATTTCAAGCGTATGCTCGGAGTGAGCGATCCCCCACACGTGTTTGTGGTAGATGGTGAGGGCAACATCGTCTGGAACCATCAGGGATATGTCGACGGCAGTGAAGAGGAAATTCTCGAAGCTGTCAAGAAAGCTATGAAATGATATTCTCTTTTGCTATGTCAATTCCTCAGAATAAACTATCTGTAGCTCTCATTGCCTCGGCAATGGCCCTCTCTGCCTCCGCTGCCACCCCTTCCGAATTGCCCGCTCCTGCTCCTGATGGCTCAGAGCATCATAGTGCAGCCTCGGAATGGGCAAAAAAAATCAGAGTTTCCGGTGCTGTTCAGACAGAATTCCTAATCCCCTATAACTTTAAGGGGAAAATGACGGGTGACTATGAGAAGGATGTACTTAACAATACATATTTCGACCTTACCATAAATGCACCCTACATCTCTGCCGGAGCACGTTTCCAATGGACCAAATGGCCTCTCCCCGGTTATGACAAGGGCTTTGGAGGCTGGGGCGTGCCATATATTTGGGCTACCGGAAGCTATAAATCGTGGCAGTTGACAGTCGGTGACTTTTATGAGCAATTCGGCTCGGGTCTTATTCTGCGCACTTATCAGGAGCGTAGCCTCGGAGTGGACAATGCCATCCGAGGCGGACGCTTCAAAATCAATCCTGCCCCCGGCCTTCATTTCACGGCTCTTGCCGGTAAACAACGTCGCTATTGGGAATGGAATTCCGCGTGGCTCTGGGGTGCCGATGCCGAATGGGCGCTCGACGACACTTTCCGTGATAAGTTCAGCAACGATTACGGACTCGCCATAGGGGCTTCCTATGTGGGCAAACATGATCCATCTGAGCAGATAAAGTCAAATTCAGCATCCCAACGTCCCGACTACGATCCGGATAAGAATTATTATCTGCATCTTCCTGAAAATATCGCCGCCTTCGATGGTCGTATTAAGCTTCGTGCCCACGATTTCAATTTCCTGTTGGAATACGCCACGAAGAACAACGACCCCAACTCAACCAACAACTTCACATATCGAAGAGGCAATGCTGTGCTTCTCTCAGGAACATACGCTAATAAGGGGTTCTCTGCACTTCTCCAAGCCAAGCGAAGTGAGAATATGGACTTCAGAAGCAAGAGAGTCATAGATAAAGAATACTTCATCTCAAGTTTTATCAACCATCTGCCGGCGTTTACCATGACCCAGACATATGCCTTGGCTGCCATGTATCCTTACGCTACCCAGGCAAATGGTGAATGGGCTTTCCAAGCTGACCTTCGCTATCTTTTCAAGAAAGGGACTCCTTTGGGCGGCAAGTATGGCACTAACGTCCGTTTAAGCGCAAGTTACATCTCCGGTCTTGATTACAACCTCCCTCCCGGCATGACAATCGACGATCGTCTTGACGGAACCAACAACTTCGGTGCACCTTTCTGGAAGATTGGTGATCTTTATTATGCCGACCTTAACTTCGAGCTTAACAAGAAGCTGTCTCGCAAATTCCAGTTTACTCTCTTCTATCTTTTCCAGAAATATAATCAAGAAGTCATTTTGAGACATCCCGGCATGGTTACAGCCAATGTCTTTGTAGGCGAGGGACAATGGAAGATTGCCAAAAAGACACAGCTTCGTTTCGAGGCACAATACCTTACTGCCACTCACGACAAGGGTGACTGGATGTCAGGACTCGTGGAGCTGTCGCTGGCTCCGCATTGGATGATATCTGTGAGCGACACTTACAACTTCGGTGAGGAGAAGAATTTCTATGAGGTGCTTGGGTCTTATACGTATCGCGCCAACCGTTTCACTTTCGGTTATGGTAAAGTGCGTGAGGGCTATAACTGCTCCGGCGGTGTATGCCGTTGGGTTCCGGAGACCGAGGGATTTAAAGTCACCTACAACTACACTTTCTAATTTCTTATGAACATCAAGAATATTCTATACGTCGCTGCGTCTACTTTTGTGCTGATTCCATTGGCAATGGCGTGTGATAACATTTCTGAAGATGATCGGTTTATCATTGAAGACAAGCCTGTGCCAAGCCCTCATGCAGTGCCCAAAACATTGCTCATTCAGGAATTTACCGGTGTAAGATGTCCTAACTGCCCTGACGGAGCGAAAGCTATACATGAGATACAAGCTGAATATCCGAGCCGAGTGATTGCCGTTGGAGTGTTTCCCGACGCGGGTAGCTTAACGAGACCATGGTCATCTGCACAAGATTTCAGGACAGATGTGGCAAAAGCATTATACTCCTACTACAAAAGACCCGATTTACCCGCCGGTGTGTTTAATGGAGTCTTAACCGGAGCAATACCCTCACAGTGGGCAACTGTTGCTGACCCTTATCTTCTTGAAGAAGGTAAGATGACGATCTCCCTAACTTCCGACTATTCTGAGACAGAGCGTAAGGTAAAGATAGATTATGAGATTACCCTTACCGACAATTTGGCAGAGAAGCTTAATCTTATGGTTTGGCTGACAGAGGACGGCATAGTGGGCAGACAATCCGGATTAACTGAAACATATAAGGATTATGTCCACAACCATGTACTCCGTAAGTCATTCTTCTCCGAAGAGTGGGGAAAGGAATTAGGAAGCAGCTTCAACAATGGTGAGAAAATCTCCGGCGAAGCCTCTACGACTCTCGATGAAAACTGGGTGGCAGAGAATTGCCACGTGGTTGTGTTTGTACAGAGAGCCGACAATAAGGAGGTGAAACAGGCTGCTGAAATAGCAGTCGTTTCCTCTGCCGAAGAATAAAAACATATCTTATATAACTCAACCTAATAACCAAAACTTCCGAGAATCGCATTATGAAAAGATTGATTCTTTCCCTGTCGCTGCTTGTTACAGTCGCTGTTATGATGGCTGCCGACGCTGTGACATGGACAATCAAATTGGTAGGTGACAACACCGCTCATCCTGCCATAGAGGCGAAAGCCAACATCAATCCCGGCTATCACCTCTATGCCATCGACAATCCTGCCGGAGGATCTAATCCTCTCGAATTTTTCTTCGAGGTTAAAGGATGTAAACTCGATGGCAAACCCGTAGCCGACAAAAAGTATGTAAGTGAGTTTGATGATGTGTTTGAAGTCGATCAGCACTACTACACCGGCTCAGTCACCTTCACCCAGAAACTCACTCCTACCGCTCCGGATTATTCCGTAAGCGTGGAGTTGAAAGGGCAAGCCTGCAACGACACCGGCTGTGTGCCACTCTTTGCTTCACAGTCTTTCAACGGTAAGGCACCCGTAGCTGCCGCCCCCGAAGATAAGAAAACTGAAGAGAAAAAGATAGAGGAGAAAAAAGCCGAAGAAACTCCCGCCACCGACGGAGCAGCCGCTCTTGCCGCTATGACCGATTCGCTCCAGCGCAGTGAGCAATTTATGATGCCCGCTGTCAACAACAGCAATATCCACGCTACCGACGAATCTTGGTGGGAAAATGTGGAGGCAGAGCTTCAGGTCTTCTCCGACGATCCCGGTCAGCAGGGTCGCTCACTCCTATATATATTTATAGCAGGTTTCATCGGTGGTCTTATAGCCCTTGTCACTCCCTGTGTATGGCCTATGATTCCTATGACCGTAAGTTTCTTCCTGAAGCAGAACAAGAGTAAGCGTAAATCGGTGATGACAGCCGCCATCTATGGTCTTTCAATCATCGTTATCTACGTGGCGTTGGGCTTGATTGTCACAATCCTCTTCGGTGCTTCCGCACTCAATGAGCTTGCCACAAGTGCCGGTTTCAACATCGCCTTCTTCCTTCTCCTCGTACTCTTTGCCATCTCTTTCATGGGAGGCTTCGAGCTGACACTTCCCTCTTCATGGACCAATAAGATGGACTCCAAGGTAGATGCCACCACCGGCTATCTGAGCATCTTCTTTATGGCATTCACCCTTGTGTTGGTTTCATTCTCCTGCACCGGTCCTATCATCGGCACCCTCCTTGTTGAGGCAGCTGCCACTTCCAACTTCATCTCTCCGGCAGTCGGTATGTTTGGATTTGCACTTGCATTGGCACTTCCCTTCTCACTGTTTGCAATGTTCCCCACTATGCTTAAATCTATGCCTAAGAGCGGCGGTTGGATGAACACTGTGAAAGTTGTGCTTGGTTTCCTTGAGCTTGCTTTGGCTCTGAAATTCCTCTCCGTGGCAGACCTCGCCTACGGCTGGAGAATACTCGACCGTGAGGTATTTATCTCTCTCTGGATTGTCATCTTCGGTCTTCTTGGTGTATATCTCCTTGGCAAGCTCACCTTCCCTCACGATGATAAGGTTGAGAAGGTCGGTGTAGGACGTTTCATGCTTGCCTGTATCTCCCTTGCTTTTGCAGTGTATATGCTTCCCGGTCTTTGGGGCGCACCTCTCAAAAGCATCAGTGCTTTCGCACCACCGATCTCTACACAAGACTTCTCTCTTTACGAGGGTGAGGTTTCAGCGCAGGTTGACGATTACGAGGAGGGTATGCGTCTCGGTAAGCAACTCGGCAAACCCGTGCTCCTCGACTTCTCCGGATATGGCTGCGTAAACTGCCGCAAGCTCGAAGGCGCTGTTTGGACTGATCCCGATGTGAAAGCATCCATCGACAATGATTTCGTGCTCGTCACTCTTATGGTGGATGAGAAGCGTGCTCTTCCCGAACCGATTAAGGTGACCGAGAAAGATGGCACTGTAAGAACCCTGCGCACTTATGGTGACAAATGGAGCTACTTGCAGCGTTCAAAATTCGGTGCAAATGCACAGCCATTCCATGTGATTGTCAACAACGAAGGAAAACCTCTTGCTCCGGCATTCGTATATAAGGAGGATATTCCAGCCTACAAGAGTTTCCTGAATCAGGGCATCGAAAACTATAAGAAGAAATAATCTTGATCTCGACTCTTATCAAGCTCAATTTCTAAAATAACTTAAACCGGACTGCTCAATTACAATTAAGGGCAGTCCGGTTTCGTTTTTCCATAAAACACCAAAAACTTCGATATATGCGACGATTTAAGTCCATACTCTGCATATTAATGTTATGTGCCGCCCCGCTTACCGCAGCTGGCTCATCACCAAGATATATCGCCTTGGCTGACTCAGCCGACAATTACATAAAGGCTGAGAATTGGGACATGGCTGAGAAAACCATATTGACGGCTTTGCGCCTCGAACCCGGCAACTTCTCCAACTCTCTCCTTCTGTCGAATCTCGGCGTTGTCCAGACTCGTCGCGGCAATATGGAAGAGGCGCTGGAATCTTTTCGCCTCGGACTCTCAATTGCTCCCCATTCGTCTGTGTTATACTCCAACCGTGCTCGTACCTATCTTCATCTCGGACGCTACGACGATGCACTTGCCGACATCAATGAATCAATAGCTATAGATTCCATTCAGGAATGGGCTCTTCAAATGCGTGGCTTCCTTCTGCTTAATAAAGATCCGGAAGGTGCAAAAAGAGATTTCAATAAACTACTGCGCACCTATCCGCGCAATACTCTTGCCCTTACAGGATTGGCAGCAATTGCTGAGAAAGAGGGAAATAACGACGAGGCGCTGCGACTCTATGACAAAGCAATCGACATTGCCGACGACCCGGATCTCCGCTTCTCGCGTATCCTCCTGAAGATAAATATGGAGAAATATAGTGCCGCCTCCGAAGATATATCAGAATCGCTTGAACGTTTTCCACAGGAGGGTGAGCTATATCTTTTAAGAGGATATCTCCACAAACTCAATTTCAGGAATGAAGAAGCGGCAATAGATAAGAAAATTGCCCTTGATAAAGGTGCTGATAAACAAATAGTTGAACAATTTTTCCCATAAAAATCGAAAAAAGCTTTTAAATATCAATTTTTTTTTATACCTTTGTGGCAAATATATCCATCGATATGACCAATCTTTTCCGACATATTGAATTTCTACTCCTCCGCCATGACTGCGTTATCGTACCGGGTCTTGGCGCATTCATCGTCACTACTACTCCAGCACGTATTGACCATGACACCCGTCGGATCTTCCCTCCTTACCGTTCTGTGATGTTTAATCAGGCTGTCACTCTTGATGATGGCCTCTTAGCCAATTCCTACGCCCGTAGCCTTTCGCTCACATTCGAAGAGGCTCGTCAGGTTATTTTAAAGGATGTGGCATCTCTCCATAATTCACTTAGAACCAACAGAGTCATTGAGATCGGACGCCTCGGTCAGCTTTCCATGGGAGAGGAAGACCAGCTGCAATTCTCACCCTCTAAGGCTCCGGATGCCATTTCGAGTCTCGTCGGTCTCTCTTCCATATCTCTCCCGGACGCACGAAAGGCTGCTAAACAAAGAGCCATCTCTTCTAAGAGACTGGCAGAAAAGAACGAGGATTCGCCATATTATCATTTCAGGATAAATCGCACTGTCATTAAATTCACAGCGGTGTTCGCGGTGGTTTTAGCTCTTGCTCTCGCAGTGATCATGTATCCCGTGCCGCACGATTCAAGAGAGCAGCGTGCTTCTGTCGTGCCCGTTGAAGTTCTCATTCCTACTGCAAAGCAGAAAGCGACTCCGGCACCGGCAATTGAATCCAATGTCCCTGCACCAACTGAGGTGACTGCAGAACCGACGGTTAAAATTGAAAAGCCTGCCCCCTCCTATTATATGATTGTGGCTACCTTCCACAGCAAGAAAGAAGCGGAAAGATATGCGGCGACACACTCTTCGGATGAATATCCTCTTGAAGCCGTGTCTTCCCGCAAACTGACAAGAGTATCGGCAGCCTCATCAAACAACAAAGAAGAGCTTATAAGAAAGCTGAACTCCCCTACAGTGGCTAAACGTTTTCCAAACGCTTGGATATGGACTTCATCCGATTGAAATATTCCTTCCCAAAGAAATTCCCATTAGTCTAAGACATAAGTAAAAAAAGAAAATCCTGTGAGTGTGATACTCGCAGGATTTTTCTTTTTCGTTAGAGTTGTGAGTAGGATTACTTCTCCTCTTTATAATACTCAATTGCTTTGTGTACCTTATGCACCTCTTTAACGAGGCAGAATGCGGCAGCAACCGCAGCAGCTTTCAATACAACCTTAGTGATTCCTAATGCAATGTGGAGAGCCTTCTCACATTCTTCATGCTTTGTTTCCATAATTCTTAGTTTTTTGATATTCTACTTAAACTTTGGCTTATCATTTCCCGAATTCCGTCTTTTATACAACCTTCAGATCATATAAGACCTCCAACGAGATAGTAGCCACAGTTCATAACCTGTTTTATATTAAAAACAATTCTGGAGAAAAAAAGCTTACCGTTTAACATTATTTAAGCCGGTATCTCCTATGTCGGATATTTCGGGCATCTCCCCAGCGTCTGAAAATTTCCATAAATAGCTCCGTCACCTTATCCTCATCAATCGAGGGGTCGAATAGATGGACTGTCACAAAGAGATGGCGTGTGTCAAGTGACAACTTAGTACGCTCATTGTCGCTTGTAGGCGTGCCGATACCTCCAATAGCATCACGGAACACCGGAAGTCCTTCTATATTCAATATGCCTCTTCCTATACCCTCATATGGCTCACCCTCTCTGCCTACTCCTAAGGTTACTGTTCCTCCCTCAATCTTGTCGGCATCAAAACATCCTACAGAGCATCCCGTCTTAAGCGAAAGCTCATTGCCCGCATCCACAAGTGCATTTACGTAATATAAACCAAGTCCCCTGACAATCCTCCTCATCAACTGCTCTTGTGAAGGCCTGTAGCGGTTAGGATCCTTCCCACAAGCTTTGTAGGCTTTCCTTGTAGCAGCTATGGCAGGGATTGAATTAATCTCCCCGACCTTATATTTTCCGGCAATGTCCTCAGCCAAAGCCTCCAAAGCTCTCTTCTGCTCGTCCGAGGTTTCATTGTTCACCACGTCTGCCTCAAAGATAAGCGTCCGATAATTGCTTACACAATCTGTAAAAGCCTTATCAAATTCTACGGTTCTCTCCGTCTCCATAAATCTATAATTAAAATAGCCAATAAATCTCCACAGTCAGGCCATAATACAATTCACGACCTACCCGGCATATTAAAAAAGGAGTCTGAAAGCGAATGCTTTCAGACTCCACAGTGTCCAAGATGAGACTCGAACTCACACAGCCTACCGGCCACTACCCCCTCAAA
>CAMWTL010000034.1 GCA_947177145.1 uncultured Porphyromonadaceae bacterium | reverse complement strand
TTATGCGTGGACGTACTCTCAACGACGCGGTGATTATTCTTGACGAGGCGCAGAATACTACCAAGCACCAGATGAAGATGTTTCTGACTCGCTTGGGTGTCAACAGCCGTATGATAATAACGGGCGATGCCACTCAGATTGACCTTCCCCGCACTGTCCAGAGCGGTCTGCTACAGAGCTTGCGTATCCTGCGTGGTGTAGAGGGAATCGGTATCATCGAGTATGAGAAGAAGGATATAGTGCGTCATCCCCTTGTGCAGCGCATCGTGGATGCTTACGAGGCGAAGGAGAAGAAGGTGGATGCCGAGTTTGAGGAAACATTGGCTGCACGCCGCTCTAATGAAGAGGTAAATGAATAAACAACGTCGGCTTTTGAGCTGATAGCGATAGAAATTGAGAAATGGCAAAAATTGGAGATACAGTCCGCTTCCTTAACTCTATAGGCGGAGGCAGGATTACAAGAATAGAGGGACAGATAGCTTATGTGGATGAAGATGGCTTCGAGACTCCGGTGCTTCTGAAAGAGGTGGTGGTAGTGATGCCCGCAGGCCATGAGAGAGCTGCCAATGCCCCTAAGGTTATGTTTGATCAGAAGGCTTTCGATGAAGGTCGGAAGCCTTCCGAACCGTCTAAGTCAAAGGCTGAGAAAGCTGCCACTGCAAAGACTCCCGATCCGGAATTGCCCCAGCCGCAACCGGCTCTTCCGGTGGAGGAGACCACACACGGCGAGAAACCTAATCTTGTCTTGGCATTTGAGCCGGGAGACGTGAAGCATCTTGATAAGACCCGTTTTAGCGCGGTGCTTGTGAATGATTCAAATTATTATCTCGACTTTACCTTCCTTCGCCGCAGTGCCGAGGAGAGAGGTTGGACAGTGGTCTATTCCGGAAATGTAGCCCCCAACGAACTTATCGACCTTGTGGGCATCACTCACGAAGACCTTCCGAAGTATGAGAAGATTGCTTTCCAGTGCATCCTCTATAAGAAAGACAAGATATTTACACTCCAGCCTCCGGTGAGCGTATCGCGTAAACTTGACCTTACCAAGTTCCATAAGTACCATTGTTTCCGTCCGGGGCTATATTTCGATACTCCGGTGTTGGAGGTGCCTTTGGTGAACGACGGTGTGGTGTCGAAGCCGTTGGAGGTGAATGTAGTCGAGATGCAGGAGGCTATGGCAGGAAAGAAGCCGGATAAGGATGTGGCTTCCGAACTGTCGAAGAAATATCGTGTGGATAAGGGGAGCAAACGCCGTGAACCGAATCCTGCCGATAATCCCCATAAGGTGCTTCCGCTCATAGAGGTGGACCTGCACATAGGCGAGCTTACCGATTCCCTTACCGGTATGGAACCGAAAGATATGCTTGAGATGCAGCTTAGTGCCGTGCGCCGACATATGCGCGACAATCAGCAACGTATCGGACAGAAGATTGTGTTCATACACGGAAAGGGTGAGGGTGTATTGCGTAAGGCGGTGCTCGACCTCCTGAAAAAGGAGTATCCTAAGGCAGAACTTCAGGATGCCTCTTTCCGTGAGTACGGGTTCGGTGCCACCCTTGTGACCATTCATTGATCTCTGCATAACCATTTATTAATACGATTATGAAGTATACTGACAAATGGTGGAGCTATCCTGCCGAAAGCGAGTCAGGAAAGACTATTATAGTGACAGGACGCGATAAGATTGATGATTTCCGTGATAGCGGTAAGTACGTATATCGTATAGATGTAACGTGGAATTATAATGCCTTACCGGACGGGATGCCTGAGGAGGAGGATGCCAAGCTTATGGAAGAGGCAACCGATGCACTTATTGAAGCTTTCAAGAAGGATAGGGTAGCTGTGATGACCGGCATCTATACAGGCGACGGACGACGTGACTGGGTTTTTTATACTAAGAATCTTAAGATATTTTCCACCGTTTTTAACCGTGCGCTTGAGGAGCTTCCTACTATACCCATCGTGATTGAGGCATCGGAGGATACCGACTGGGAGGAATATACCCATATGCGCGAGGAGACCTATGTGCCTGATGAGGAGTAGGGCGTGGTTTAGGGTTTAGAGTTTAGGAGGTTACTGTTAGGATTTTGTTTAACTAAATATTTTTCAACCATGGTGAAAACTTACCTTTTGACGCTGCTCTTTATCGTGGCAGCCGTGATGGGCGTGAATGCCCAGGTCACATCAAGTCCGAGCCCTTTGCAGGAGGATTCGAAGGATGTGAAAATCTTTTTCCATGCCGACCAAGGCAATAAGGGTCTTATGGGTCTTAAGCCAACCGATAAGGTTTATGCCCATACCGGGGTCTACGTGACGGATGCCAACGGTAAAACCAAGGAATGGGTGAATGCTCCCACATGGGGCGATAATGCTGATAAGTATGAGCTTACCTATGTGGAGGATAATCTGTGGCAGCTCTATATCGGCGATATTCGTGAGTATTATAATATTACGAATCCTGCTGAGTCTGTGACCCGTCTTGCGTTCGTGTTCCGTTCAGCCGACTGCAAGAAGGAGGGTAAGGCAGAGGGTAATAAAGATATATTCCTTGATGTCTTGGCTTCAGGTCTTCAGATAACTATTGACACCGGTATTTCCGGCTCTGTCATTACTCCTGATGACGCAGAAGTGACCTTTAATGTGGCTACTACCAAGGCTGCCGACATCTCCCTTACCGTGAATGATAAGGAGATTGGTTCTGTGAAAGATGCTACGTCCCTTGTCGTAAACTATACCTTTGCCGAGCCGGGTGATTATGTGGTGAAAGCTACTGCCACTGCCAATGGTGAGACAGTGACCTCTACACTCAATTATGCTTATATAGCTCAGGCTGAGGCAGCCGACTATCCCGGTGGCACTCCTAAGATGGGTCCGGTGAAGAACGAGGATGGTAGTGTTACTTTCTGTCTTGGTGCTCCTTATAAGAGCAATGTACTTCTTGTAGGTGCATGGAATGACTATGCTGCCGATAGCAAGCAGTCGATGAAATATCAGGATGTTGACGGCATACGCTATTTCTGGACTACAATCGAAGGTTTGGAGAATGATAAGCAGTATGGCTACTATTTCATCGTTGACGGCTCGATGAAGGTGAGTGACCCATATGCACGTCTTGTACTTGATCCTTGGAACGACAAGTATATCACAACGGATGTATATCCCGACCTTCCTGCCTATCCGTTTGATAAGATAGATGGTGTGCCTTTGGCGATATATCAGGGCAATATCAATGACTATGACTGGCAGGTGAAGGATTTCAAGGGTGTGGCACCCTCCGACCTTATCATCTATGAATTGCTTTTCCGCGACTTCACAGGCACAGAGGGTAAGGCTAACGGCAACGGCACAGTGCGTATGGCTATCGAAAAGATACCGTATCTTAAGTCTCTCGGTGTGAATGCTATCGAGGTTCTTCCGATTATGGAGTTTAACGGCAACATCTCTTGGGGTTATAATCCCAACTTCTATTTCGCTCCTGACAAGGCTTACGGTACGCCTGACGATTACAAGGAGTTTATCGACATATGCCATCAGAACGGTATGGCTGTAATTCTCGATATGGTATTTAACCAGAGTGATGGTCTCCATCCTTGGTATCAGATGTATACCCCCGGTCAGAATCCTTTCTATAACCTCAATGCCCCCCACGCTTACAGTGTGCTCAACGACTGGAACCAGGGCTTCCCGATGGTGCAGGAACAGTGGAAAGATGTGCTTGAATATTGGATGACCGAGTATAAGTTTGACGGCTTCCGCTTCGACCTTGTTAAGGGTCTTGGCAATAACGATTCTTATCCCAATTCAGGCGATAGCGGCACAAATGCTTACAACCAGTCACGTGTAGACCGTATGCGTGAGCTTCAGAAGATTGTTGAGAGTGTGAATCCCAACGCATACTTCATCAATGAGAATTTGGCAGGAGCTCAGGAGGAAAACGCTATGGCTGAAACAGGGCAGCTCAACTGGGCAAATATCAATGAGGCTGGTTGCCAGTTTGCAATGGGCTATTCTTCCGACAGCAACCTCAACCGTATGTATGCTCCGAAAGACAGCCGTACATGGGGTTCTACCGTATCATATCTTGAAAGCCATGATGAACAGCGTCTTGCCTATAAGCAGACTCAGTGGGGTGTTGCCGGTGTGAAGGGTAACGTTGCCAATTCAATGCATCGTCTCGGTTCGGCTGCCGTTCAGATGATTCTTGCTCCCGGTGCGCATATGATTTGGCAATTCTCCGAGCTTGGCAACGACCAGAATACGAAGAATAATGATAACGGCAACAATACAGACCCGAAGATAGTATGCTGGAACCTCCTTGATAACCCTGACAGAAAGGGTCTTTATGACAACTATGCCGAACTTATCGCCCTTCGTAATGACAATGCCGACCTCTTTGCTGAGGACGCACAGTTTGAGATGAATTGCTCTGCTTCAAATTGGGCTAACGGACGCACGATGGTTTCTAAGGCAGGTGATAAGGAGCTTATAACTGTGATCAATCCTAATGCCGACAAGGAGCTGACTGTAAACGTGACATTCGGCAAGAGTGAGGAGAGCGCTTATAAGATTATGTCGAAGTCTTATGATTCTGAACCCTCTTATAGCGTTGCCAATGGCACGGTTACTGTTCCGGCTAACTGCTACGTTACGATAGGCACTACTGATGTGGCTGCTGTTGAGGATGTGGTTGCTGAGGGTGAAGCCTCGCTGAGAGTTTATGGCCACGACGGCATCATTACCGTAGACTATGCTGTTTCTCCCGTTGAGATCTACAGTGTTGACGGACGTAAGGTAGCTTCACTTCAGGGTATCGGCAATGCTGAGGTAGGCTCAGGCGTATTTATAGTAGTGAGCGGCACTCAGAAACGCAAAATTTCACTCTAACGGATACTACCTATAAAAAATTCCCTCGAAGCCACGGCGCTTCGAGGGAATTTTTTATAGGTATGTCATTTGGTTACTTTTTCATTGTGAAGTGCTTTGAGGCGAGACGATAGCCATCGGAGAACACCTCTACGGTGTAGTCGCCGGGGGTGAGGGTGGTATTGACATCCCAATATAGGCTTACGCTTACCTCTTCGTTGGCGTATTCAATCTGTCGGTGAGCTGTACACTGCACTGTGGAACCGTCAAGCTGGAAGGAACCGCCGCCACCGAGAAGAGTGCCTTCGGGAGTGACTATGCGGATGTAGAAGTCTTTCATTCCGGCGGAGGCAGTGTTGTTGGGACTTACGATGAAACTTACACCGAGCTGTTTTGCCTTGGTTATGTTCTTTTCAACCTTACCTTTCTTATTATATGCCTGAAGCGACACTCCGGTGATGTTGAGTTTCTTTGCGAGTTTTACAGTCTGGGTAAGCTGCTCATTCTGAGTAGTAGCTACAGATACCTGCGATGCGAGTTGCTGGTTGCGTTGGGTAACTTGCTGAATCTCCTTTTTCAGCCCTTCATTCTCTTCGCCAAGACGCTTGATCTCTTCAAGGTAATGCTTCACAATCCCTTTAAGGGTCTTGATTTCGTTTTCAAGGTCGCGGATACGCTTGCGGTTGGCAGCGTTGCTTTGTTTCTCTTGATTAAGTTCGGTGAGAAGTCCTTCTACTTTAAGACGGGCTTCATTATATTTCTTTACGAGAGAATCATTCTTCAGATATATCTGCTGGTCTTCATACTGATTGAAGTCGGCATTAAGCTGATTAAATTCATTAGTGAGTAGCAGACGGTCGTTTGCCAGACGTAGGTTTTCCGTTTCGGCACGAGCCAGGTTCACCTCTTCCGTGCGATTGGCGTTGGTGATGATGAGCACTATCACGAGCGCGACAAGAGCTGTTACGGCAAAGATGCCCACATAGAGAATGATCTTCTGATTCTTATTCATATCTTTTGATGGTTGTTCATAATCTTGGCTGAAGGAAGCCGGCTCGTAGAATCCGATTATAACGGTTTCTAACCGGGGATGAGCCTAACAGAGTGCAAAATTACAACGAAAAAGGGAAATGCCCAAACTATAAAAAAGAAATTGGCTAATATCCGGATGGATACCAGCCAAATCTTTGCTTTTTGTTGTTTTCCTAACTTGCGTATGAATTACTGAGCAGTTACAGTCTCAACGGCAGCTACAACAGTGTCAACAGCAGCAGAGTCAGTACCGGCGTTAACAGTGTCAACAACCTCAACTGCCTCACCGGCAACCTCAACACCCTCAGCAGCAGAATCAGCCTCAGCAGCCTTCTTGCCACCACAGCTTACCATAGCAACGCTGAAAATTACAGCAAGTGAAAGAATTACTTTTTTCATCTCTTTAAAATTTAAATAAAATAATAAAACAATTTTTTTGCTATCAAAAACGGTGCAAAGTTACTATCTTTTTTTCTATTGACAATGACTTGTAGCATTTTTTTATTTATTAAATAATAAAATTATATATATTTAACTTTATTAAGTTAAAATATTTAATAATTTAACATATGCTATTAAAACAAAGGTCGAGAAGATTTTTCTTCTCGACCTTTGTGCCCTGAGCCGGGCTCGAACCGGCACGGCTCGCACCATTGGTGTTTGAGACCAACGCGTCTACCAATTCCGCCATCAGGGCCCGCAACGTTACCTCTTTGGGCATCGTCTGCGTTTGACTGTGCAAAGTTACGAATAAATTATGATTCACGCAACTTTAATCATATATTTTTTATTCGTAATGGATTTTTGCTTTACGCATCACTTTCCAGCAGCCGCCCTCGAAGATGGCTGTGCCGGCTGAGTCGGTTACTATTGACTGAAGTCCGGAAGTGTTGCCCAAATCAGGTCCTACGCAAGACACACTGAGCATTTCTGCCGGATGCTCCGTCACCTTCTCGATAATAGAGGGATCGCTTACAACTTTGAATGTGCCTGCAAGACCGTCGGAAGTATCAAGACGGAACACGGAGTTACCGGGGTTGAACGTGCGATCGGCTCTCACGAATATTCCCTTGGAATTGGCACGTCCGAGATAGATGGTGCGAAGGGCAGATTGTGGGGCGGCTGTAGGATTCTGGGCAGGAGCCGGAGCGGTGGTAGGATTCTGAGTGGGAGCAGGAGCGGCTGCGGGACGTGATGTGGGAGCCGGTGCAGGTTGGGAAGCCTGTGCCTGTTGTGCGGAAACCGCAGTGGTGGCAGCCGCAGGCGCCGGATTCTGCTTAGGATAGGGAATGCCCTGAATAGGGGGCTGCTGTGTGGGGGTAGCAGTGGAACGGCTACGAAGCTTGGCAATCTCAGCTGTGAGAGCGTCAACCTTTTTCCTCAGCTGCACATTTTGGCGTTCTGACTCTTCAAGCCGACGGTTTGATTCCTGGAGTTTACGTGCAAGTGCCTTTGCCTCGTCGGAATTGGCACCGTTGTTCCATTGGGTTGCTAAAGCTGGAGCGCTTTTCTTCATTACATTCGAAGCGAATACAACTAAGGCGACCACCACTGCAACCAATATACAGAGCACCACCACATAGATCCAAGTATTTGTGCTTTCTTTTTTAATCACAGCGTCATCGTCGGCGGCAAGAGCAGCCTCGGCTAAGGCGCGTGCCTCGTCAAGCTCAGCCTGGGCACTGTCGAGATTGGCTTCGTGGACAGGGACCGGACTTGTGGCAGGTTTCGCGTCAGCAGGTTTCACTGCCGGTTTGGTGGCAGCCGGAGCCGGTTTGGTCTCGGCAGCGGGGGGTGTCGCAGGTTGGGCAGCCGGTTTCTGTTCGGCGGGCTTCGTTTCAGGCTTTGTTTCGGTAGCTGCCGGGGCAGGGGCAGCCACTGTCATTGCCGCAAGTTTCTTACGGGCGCGACTTTTGCCAACTTTCCCTTTCTGTGAAAGTCCGCTATGGGAGAAGGCTGTGTTCGACCAGTAGTCAACTAGCTTCTGCTTGTCCCACGATGCATAGTCGGTGGGCACAGGCACTGCCTTGAACGCCTTAATGTTTTCCTTCTCCTTAGCTTTGAGGCTCTTTTCAAGCTGAGCCATTGTGGATGGATGCAATGCGTCGAGATAGTCGGAGCCGTCGTTGGCATAGCGCAGGTAGGTCTGTGTGGCTATTACACGGGCCTGTTCCATCTCTTTGTC
The DNA here is from genome assembly GCA_947177145.1 of uncultured Porphyromonadaceae bacterium. Taxonomy (GTDB): domain Bacteria; phylum Bacteroidota; class Bacteroidia; order Bacteroidales; family Muribaculaceae; genus Lepagella. The sequence continues at coordinate 11,603 of CAMWTL010000034.1, read as the reverse complement.
AGTGACAGCCATAGCGGGCAACGTCTGCCACAGGGCTATCAGGACGGTAATGATGTAGACGAGTCTTTTCATTTATCAGCTTTATATTATTAAATCGTAAACAAAATTATATGATCACTTAAATGGGATGCCAAGCACGGTCACATCTCCTTTCTCAGCCGGGCTACCGGGATCCCCTTGCGGTCGCGGTATTTCGCCACTGTACGCCGCGAAACATCGTAGCCTCTATCCTCCATAAGTTGCTTTATCTTTTCGTCGCTCAGAGGATGCTTCTTGTCTTCCTTGTTGACCAGATCCTCAATCTCGGCTTCGATCTTACGGTTTGTGAGCACTTCGGGAGCCGATTCTCCATTACCCTCATCGGAAGTTTCACCGATTGAGTCGCTGAAGAAAAAACGTAGGGGAAAAATACCCCAAGGTGTGGCGACATACTTGTTTGCCGTGGCGCGTGAGATCACCGACAGGTCGTAGCCGGTGAGGGCTGCGATGTCTTTTATCATCATTGGTTTAAGACGATAGACATCTTCTGTGAGGAAGTAATCTTTCTGAATCTTTAGAATTGCCGTCATCACATTTAGAAGCGTCTCCTGGCGTTGTCTGAGCACACGGATGAAGTCTCGCGCATCATTATAGCGCGACATCACAAACTCACTTCCTTTTTTCTTCTCCCGCTTGGCTTCGCTTTGCATCTCCGCCACGGCTTCCGAAAAAGTTCGGTCGATGGCTAACTCCGGAATCTTGTTGTTTAGGGCTACGGAAAGTTGTCCGTCTTCATTAGTGACCACCAGATCGGGCACTATCACATTGGTGGAAATGGAGGAATCGAAGGATGCGCCCGGCTTCGGATTAAGAGTGAGAATGAGATTTATAGCCTCTTTCACTCTCTCCTGGCTTATCTTCAGAGCTGAAACAATCTTATGGGAATGTTTCATTGAGAATGCCTCAAACTGTGTCTCGAGGATATTTAGGGCATCGTCGCGTGTCTGCGATTCCGGGAGATGCTGAAGCTGAAGCATAAGGCAATCACGCAGGTCGGTGGCACCCACTCCGTAAGGTTCGAAGCTTTGGAGTACATTGAGTGCTTCGGCTGCCTCGGCTGTGGAAAGCTCTATGCCGGGTCCGAATGCCATATCGTTCATTAGCGAGGAGAGCGGACGGAGCAGATAGCCATTTGGGTCAAGACTATCAATAAGATAATCTACAGCTTCCTTGAGCTTAGGCGATATGTTGCGTTCCGAGAGCTGACGTCGCAGATGGTCGTAGAGTGAGTCTGACGTGTCGGCAGGAGTAAAGTCATAGTCGCTGAAATCGTCAGGTGAATAGTTGCGGGCATTCAGGCGATAGGCAGGTATGTCGGCATCGGTCACAGGAGCCGGTTCGAGAGCTTCCAAGGCAGGGTTATCTTCCAGTTCACGGTCGATTGCCTCTTCAAGTTCGGGCGCATTGAACTCCAGCAGTTTCACAAAACGAAGCTGCTGTGCCGACAGACGCATCGAGAGTCGCTGGTCGAGAGACAGAGATTGGTCGGAAGCCATACTAATGAACCCTACAATATTGGAGGGCTGGTTTTGAAAGTGAATTATGACGCGAAATTAGTATAAAATATGCATTTTTAATGAAAAAAGCAGAGAAAAAATTGTGGGTTAGCTAAAAAATACGTAATTTCGCGTCTTGAAACCCGACTTGAGATAGAGAAATTGTGTGGCGACGTGTGGAAGCCTCCGATTTTATGCCCAAGGAAGGCAGATAAGAAATCAATAGAACAACTTAACGGAATAAATAAGATCAATGGCATCCCAGAACCAACAGCAGCAGGATGAGAATGCAATCGAGAAAATGAACAACCAGCTCACTGACGCCGGTATGAAGATTGCAGACAACAAATCGGTAATAACCTGGGTGGTGACCGGCGTATTGGTAGCCGCCGCCCTTGTGTTTGCGTTTGTACATTTTTATCAGAAGCCTAAGAATGAGAAGGCGTTCACAGCCTACAACAAGGTTGAGCTTACCGCTATGGGCAATGATTCGGTAGCTGCCGCCCAATATAAGGAAGTGGCTGATAAGTTTGGTGGTAAAGCTGCCAATCTGGCATCTCTTTCAGCAGCGGAGGCTCTCTACAACGAGGGTAAATATGAAGAGGCAGTGAAATATCTCAAGAAATTCTCTTCGAAGGATGCTGTGCTTGAAGCCAACGCTATTGTGCTTACCGGCGACTGCTATGTGAATCTTAAGAAATATGACGAGGCTATCTCAGCTTATCAGCAGGCAGTGCGCAAGGCTGATGGTAATCCTCAGATTGTGCCGAGAGTGCTTCTGAAGGAGGCTAACGTCTACGACGAACAAAAGAAGTATGACAAGGCTCTCGAGTGCTACACCATAATTAAGAAGGATTATTCAGATTTCCGTCTTGGAAACGGCGTTGACATCGACGCTTACATTGCAAGAGAAAATGCTCGCCTTGGAAAGTAATAAATTAAGCTTTTTCTGAAAATGGCGATATGGCTACCTTTATATGGAGGAGCAGTTTAAAGTGATGTGGGAATAATTATTCTGAACAAGATTAAGGATACTTACATAAAATAATAAAACATCTTTGCTTATTTTATGAAAAAGGGCAGCGGCTTTCGAGTCGGCTGCCCTTTTCTTATGTGGGTGTTTAGGAATACAGGTGGATGTGGGGATTTATTTTATCCAATTAAGATGCTTTACTAAGGGGAGTGCCGATGCTTCAGTGAGCGCACCTCCTTTGACCGTAAGATAAGATATGAAGGCACAGAGGCTTACGGGAAGGGAAAGGGTATAGACGGTGGTCATTTCGATAACGATAAAAATGCTCATAAGCGGAGCACGGATAACCCCACTCATCACACCTGCCATGCCGTAAAAGCCAAAGAGACCTATCGGAAGCGATGTGCCGCAGAAATGGTTGCAGAATGTGGCGAATAAAAAGCCTGCGATGCCACCGGCAAATAATGTGGGTGCAAAGTCACCACCTACACCACCGCTGCTGTTGGTGGCACTTACCGCCCAGCATTTGCATATCAGTATTCCACCCGCTATAAGCATCAGTCCCGACACTCCTGCGGCACCAAAGAGATTCAGGGCACTCCCGTTGGCTATAGCGGAAGGGTTGTCTCCGATGACATCGCCTAACACCGGATAGCCCGTGCTGTACATTGAGGGAAACAGAAAGAGTATGATGCCGAGCATAATGCCGCCGGTAAGATTGCGCCACCAGGGATTGGAGATACGTTTGAACACGGTGTCCATATAATTGGTGACCCCGCTATAATACAGACTGTAGATACCGCAGAATAGACCGAGGCCAACTACAGCCGGGAGGGTAGCCCAATCAAAGCCTTCGCTGGGAATATAGGTGAGATCAGGGTTGAAACCTGAACAGGCAATTACAGTAAGGTATGCTGTGAGAGCCGCCACAGTGACAGCAAGAATAGGGACTGTAGTCAATCCTATCCGAAGTAGTTCAAGTGAAAACATCAGTCCACCGATGGGTGCCGAGAATATTCCTGCTATTCCTGCGCTTGCTCCGCAGGCTATCAGAATCTTAAGTTTTCTATGGTTCAGACCGAGCAACTGGCCTAAATTGCTTCCTATGGCTGCTCCGGTAGCTGCTATAGGACCTTCGGCACCGGAAGAACCACCCATTCCCAGAGTTATAGTACCACCTACCACAGCGGAAAACACGAGATCGTGCCTTAATTTATAAGTTTTTTGTTTAAGGTCGTTTATCAGCTGGGCAACGACATGAGTCAAACTTTTATGTATGATGTATCGGGTAAATATGCCCGTAAGCAGTATGCCTATTATCGGTAAGGCTATTATCCACCAGTTGAAGTTGGAATGGAGTATGTGAGGTATGAAGGTATAAGCCACAGCATGGATCATCTGTTTAAAGAGATATGCCATAAATCCTGAGGCTATACCTATAATAATTGCCAGACATATCATATATATATATTCGGATAGATGCTGATTACACCATTGGTTTAACTTAGCCAACGGTGCCGCACTTTCCGATTTCTTTTCATCTGCCTTTAGGGATAATTCGGATGGTATATGCTCGCTCATAACTTAGATCTTATTTTAGTGGAAGGAATCCTTAGTGGAGTTATACGATTGTAGACATTGTATCCTTATAACAAGGTGAGACGGTCTTTTGTTAGCTTGGATATAAAAACCGGAGGTCTCTTTCCCAAGAACCCTCCGGCAATACGAATCAAAATATTTCTACAAACCTAACATAAACGATTTATTTAATTGTAGCCGTTCCCACAAACTTAAGATAACCTAATATCTTTTTTACCTCGAACTTGATGGAGTTTAGTATATTTGATTTTCACCTTTAGACGTATTCTGTTTTTGCTCCTTTTCTTTTGGTGCAAAATTACTGAGGTTTTTTGCTATTTGCAAGCATTATTAACCCCATATAACCTCAAATATAGATTATATGGAAAAATATATATTGATAATCAAATATTTATGAATTATAAATATAGAGGCTATATGAGTGGATATATAGGTTGTATGGATGGTTTTTAGCCTAAATTTGCCACCTGTGAGTCGAAATTTTCACGGTCAGTAGCCCGGTTGCGCATCCTGTTACGGTAGGCATAGACAGTGTTGACGGAGTAGCCTAATATTTGGGCTATGCGGTTGCTCTGGTCCACTCCGAGCCTTACAAATGCATAGATGCGAAGCTCCGGCGAGAGCTGCTCATCGGGGGCTAAGGATATGCGCTTGTCGGGAAGGAGCAAGGTGTTGATCTGCTCCACGAAGTCAGGGAAAATGTCGAGCAGGGCTTTGTCGATAAGGTGGTAAAACTCCTCGTTGTTGTCTTCGGCAAATTTTCCTGAGCTGACAAGTTTTGCGAGGTCTTCACTCTGTCCGGCTGCGATCTTGCGGGTGACAAGCTTGGATAGCTGGTCAAGACGTGCCGCATAGTTCGAGCATAGTCCGATGAAATTGCCGACATAAGATTCAAGTTTCTTCGATGAGACTGCCAGCTTCTCCTGGCTCTGCCGTTGCTTCTTGAGGGATATGAAAGTGAAGATGAGAAGTATGATTGTGGCGATGAATAGCACAGTGGTGATAATGATATATGCTATCATCTGGTTGCGCGAGGATTTTGAACGTCTCTGGATGGCGGTGTCAATAAGGGGTATGATAGGGGCAATGGTAGTGGTACGCATACGTATGTTGCCGGAGTTGGCGTCTTCCAAGGTATAGTTTACGTAGCGGAAAGCGTTGTCGAGATCGCCGTGCTCATATACCCAGTTGGAAAGGGTAGGGAGAGCAAGACCCTCCCTTACACATCCCTTGATGTCGCTTTCGGCAGCGAGTGCAAGATATTTTGCATAGTCTTTGAAGTTGCCCTTATGACGGTGTACCATTGCAAGCTGATAGGTGGCCATAGCATATAGGTTGGTTTCTTGTGGCAGGGAGGCTATCAGGGCTTCAAGGCGTGTCTGTGCATCTGCCCAACGTTGCTCGTCGACCAACCGCTCGCAGTAGATGAACTGATGGAAACTGTCAGATTCCGGCAGATGTTTGAGAAGGCTGTCGTCGCAGGTCTTGTACTCTTTGCGGAAGGCTTGGCTATAGTATTCATTGTTGCCACCCCAGGTCATTATGTAGGAATAGCATCGTCTGGCGGTCTGCCAATAGCTGATTTTGTCAGATGTCGATTTAAGACAATTTTTCAGGGAGTCCAGACGGTGTAGTGCCGGAGGAAAGATGCCGGCGGTACTCAGGGCATCTACGAATGCAAGTTCGCCACGGAGGATATTGACCGAATCTTTAAGAAGCGGAGCAAGACTTAGTGCCTTGTCAGCATATGCTATGGCTGAATCCACTTCCATCTGTCTGTAGTTTTCAGAAATTCTCACATAAGCAAGCCACTGGTCGGAAAGGTTGGCAGGGTTGGTAGCGGTAGCCTTGATAGAGTCAAGACGAGCTTCCTTGATTTTCTGGTAATCACCGGATTTTTCTATGGTAGCGTTCAGATTTTCAATTGCCTCGGCTGGAAGTGGGTTGGAAGCTGTATCATGCGGCAGGTCAGATCCGCCACAGCCCTGAAATAGGGCACAGAGGACTGTGAGAAATAATATTATTACAGGGTGCCACAGGGGCTTTGAAGTATTCATCTTTAGTATAGGTTAGGTGGATAGATTAGCTCCTGTTCAATCGATTACGCCCAGCAAGTTGAGCTCTCGGATGAAAGATGTGCAAATTTAAAGAAAAAATATTAATTTTGCACATTCTAAGCACGTGAACTTATTAAATGATGGAAGGATAGTATCCGGTCAAAGTGAGTTATGAATAAGTCATATACCAAATATATTCTCCCCAACGGCCTGCGTATGGTGTGCTGGCACACCGAAGGGCTGGTGAGCTACATAGGTGTGGTGGTGAATGTCGGGAGTCGAGATGAGGGCAAGGAGACCTATGGGCTTGCACATTTTGTGGAGCACACTATCTTCAAAGGTACCGACAAACGACGCAGCTGGCAAATATCAAGCCGGATGGAAACTGTGGGGGGTGAGCTTAATGCCTATACATCTAAGGAGGAGACAATGGTCTACACCAATGCCCCGTCAGGCTATGAGGAACGCGCCATTGAGCTGCTTTCCGATCTCATTACCTCCAGCCGTTTCCCTAAGGAGGAGATAGACAGAGAGAAGGAAGTGGTGATAGAAGAGATCCATAGCTATATGGACAGCCCTTCGGAATCGGTGTATGATGAGTTTGAGGAGTTGGCTTATGCCGGCTCAGGCCTTGCCCATAACATCTTAGGCTCGGCAGAAAGTGTAAAGAAACTTGACAGTGAAGATTGCCGAGGTTTCATCGACAGATTCTATACGCCCGGAGAGATGGTGGTGTATTGCTGTACTCCGGCAGCTCCCGATAAGATGTATAAGCTTGTCAGCAAATACTTCGGCAGCTTACATTTTGAAAATGTGGCGCGGGAACGTTTGGCTCCGCCCCCGATGCAACATTTCGACATTCGTAGGGAACGGGGCAATCATCAGGCTAACACGATTGTGGGTGCGCGTGTGTTCGGCAGGCGTGATCCCAGACGTTTTGCCTTGTTCCTACTTAATAACTACTTAGGAGGTCCCTGTATGAACTCGAAGTTAAACCGTGAACTAAGGGAGAAGAGGGGATATGTGTATGCAGTAGACAGTAATCTAAGCCTTATGACCGATGCCGGATTGTTGCTGATATATTTTGGATGTGATCCGAATAATGTGGGTAAATGTCGCGACATAATCTTGCGTGAACTTGATGAGCTTGCTCAGACACGCCTTTCAACGTCGAAGTTTGAGAAGATCAAGAGGCAATATTGCGGGCAACTGCTTGTAAGCTCCGACCATAGGGAGAGCCGTGCTATGAATTTGGCGAAGAGTCTTCTGTATTACGGGGAGATACATGATATTTCCACTACTGCAACTAATATCGGCGGCGTTACTGCCGAGGAATTTCGGGATGTGGCACAACTCATTATGGAGGGACCCAAGGGGATACTCACGTTAATATGAATATTGATGAAAATAGGTAATATAGATTTGGGAGAGCGTCCGGTGATGCTTGCCCCGATGGAGGATGTCACGGATCCATCTTTCCGGTTGATATGTAGAGAGCAGGGTGCTAAGATGGTCTATACCGAGTTTGTATCTTCTGAGGCTTTGGTGCGCAACATTGCTTCTACGGCACGTAAGCTCAATATAGATGACCGTGAACGTCCGGTGGCTATCCAGATATACGGACGCGATTCGGAGGCTATGGTGGAGGCGGCAAAGATGGTTGAGGCAGCCGGTCCCGACCTTATAGACATAAACTTCGGGTGCCCGGTCAAGAAGGTGGCAGGGAAAGGTGCAGGAGCCGGTATGTTGCGTGATATCCCCAAGATGCTTGCCATTACAGAAGCGGTAGTTAAAGCTGTAAATCTGCCCGTGACTGTCAAGACACGTCTTGGTTGGGATTGCGAGAACAAGATAATCACCGATTTGGGTCCACGTCTTCAGGATTGCGGTATAAAGGCTCTGACAGTACACGGACGCACAAGGTCGCAGATGTATACCGGACAGGCGGATTGGACCCTTATAGGAGAGTTGAAAGCAGATCCACGGATGGAGATTCCTGTGATTGGCAATGGGGACATTACTACTCCTGAGGGTGCGGAGGAGGCTTTTACGCGATATGGGGTAGACGGTATTATGATAGGTCGGGGTGCGATAGGGGCTCCGTGGATTTTCCATGAGGTCGACCAATATTTGCGAGAGGGTAAGTGGGAACCTTTGCCTGATTCGGAGAAATTCGCGTTGCTGCGTCGCCAGATAAGGGAGAGCATTGAGCGTATAGATGAATATCGGGGTATACTTCACATACGTCGTCACCTTGCCGCGACCCCTTTGTTTAAGGGCATACCGGATTTCCGGCAGACCCGTATAAAATTGCTTCGTGCAGACACTGCCCAACAACTTGAACAGATAATCTGTGAAATCGAAGAAAATTTTTTCGGACAATAAGGGTAGTTTGTGCGTTATATAGGTTGTGTGAAGAGATCAATCATATAAAAGAATCTATATAACCGCTATAAAATTTATCTGATGAAGAAGATATTATTTCTCCTGCTCCTCATGGTTTGTATGCCCGTGCTGAAGGCACAGAATCCTCAGCAATATAAGATTGAGGTAGGACAGTTTGACAAATTGAAGGTCAGTGACAATGTTAACGTTGTCTACCGTTGTGTGCCTGATTCAACAGGCTGGGTGCAGTATCGCGGTGGCAAGGAATTCAGCGATGCCTTTATACTCACCCCCAAGAATGGAACATTGAGAGTGCAGGTTGCCACTGAAAATGTTGGACATCCCAATCTACCGACTCTTTATGTCTATTCAGATTTCCTGACCTCTGTGGAAAATTCTTCCGATTTCACCTTGACAGTTGAGAATCCTGCGGCGTGTGCCCAGTTTTCAGCCCGTGAGATAGGTAATGGCAAGATAGTGGTGGAGGGTCTGAAGGCTAATATGGCAAAGGCATTTGTAGCCACAGGCAACGGTACGATTTCTATGTCCGGTTCATGTCGGGATGCCGTATATCAGATGTTAGGCACGGGCATTATATCCGCCGACCGTCTCGAGGCACAGAACGTGCAGTGTAAGATATTAGGTGGGGGCACAATCGGTTGCTGGGCAGCCGAGAAGCTCAACAGTAAGGGTATAGGTTCAACGAAGATATACTATAAGGGTGATCCTGTGATAAAGAAACAGGGAGGAGGTAACCTCTTTCCGCTTCCGGAAGGTAGCCCTTTAGATTTGAGCATTAACAAAGACTAATGAGCCAAGCTGAAAAGCAGGAAGGAGAAGCGTCGCTGAAATTGCGCACGGCGCGTAGCTTAAAATGGAATACAATCGACAGACTTGCCTCGCAGGTGCTCTACGGGGTTGTGGGTGTCGTGCTTGCAAATGTGCTTTCACAAGAGGATTTCGGTCTTGTGGGGGCACTTTTAGTATTTCAGGCATTCGCCATAATCTTTGCTGATAGCGGCTTTGGAGCAGCTTTGTTGCAGAGCAAGGATCCTACAGAAGAGGATTACTCTACAGTGTTCTGGTTCAATCTGGTTGTAAGTGTGGGTATATATTGGTTGCTATGGTTTGGCGCACCGCTTATAGCCGACATATTTCAGGGTGACCGTAGATTGATTCCCTTATCGAAAGGGATGTTTCTTACTTTTGTGCTAAATGCCTTGGCTATAGTCCAAACTAACCGCCTTATGAAACGGATGGATGTGAGGATGATTGCGGTGTCGAATTTAGTGGCTCAGATTGTCGGAGGTTGTTTGGGCATCGGTTTGGCATTGGGCGGTTTCGGAGCCTGGGCATTGGTTTGGCAATCGGTGGCGTTGGCTGGTGTCAAGACCGGTATCCTTTGGGCAACGGGTCATTGGTTGCCGTGCTGTTGGATTAAGATTGCCTCGTTGAAGAAAATATGGAGAGTGGGTCTGAGTGTGTTTTCATCATCGATGCTCAACACCCTTTTCCTGAACGTCTATTCATTCGTGATAGGCAAAGTGTATTCGCTGCGTGACTTGGGTGTGTATTCTCAGGCAGACAAGTGGAGTAAGATGGGCAGCGCGTCGTTGTCGCAGGTGCTGACGGCTACCTTTGTCCCTCTATTGGCTCGTGTGAAGGAGGAGCTGGAGGGATTCAGACGCTATGTGAGGAAGATCAACCGCTTCACCGGTTTCGTGCTTTTCCCTGCTATGATAGGTTTGGCAGCAGTGGGGGAGAACCTATTCCATACCCTATTCGGCAACAAGTGGGATGCGGCGATTATAATGTTTCAGATACTTACTATAAGAGGCATATTTGTAGTGCTTGTGTCGCTATACGGAAACTATATGCTGTCGAAAGGCTATGGGAAGCGATTATTTATGATTGAGGTGATAAAGGACAGTGCCATAGCATTGGCTATTCTTGCCACTGTTTTTGAGGGAAGTGTAGATCTGCTCGTCTGGGGTCAGCTTTGGGCTTCTGTGCTTACCTGGGGTGTTGTAGTGGTGATGGCATCACAAGCCATAGGATATGGACTTTGGGGAATGATAAGGGATCTGCTACCATTCCTTGGTGCAGCGTTAGTGATGGGGGGTACCTGCTTGGTATTAGGTTTATTCTTGGATATATTAGGTATACCGGTCTTTTTAAGTCTTGTGTTGCAGATTATGGTCGGTGGACTCCTCTACATCGGCTGGACCTACCTCTTCAAGATGCCGGAGCTGCAAGAAGCCGCCGCCTACCTCTTCGGCCGCTTCCGAAAGAAACAGTGACTTGCTTTGTGCAGTTATTCTATTGGCTTAATGATCTGTCTATCGAAGTCGACTTGATTATATGTTCTTTCGAACCTGGTTTGCTGATGTGCCTCTTGAAGTCTACTTGCTGCTATGTCTCCCGAAGCTGGCACCTATGATACTTCTTATCTTCATATCACACCTAAAGAAAAGATTATTCTGATCGCTGCCGAAGAACTATTTATGAAGGGTGTGGCTTGATAACCTATAAAACTTGGATTTCCTAATCTGATTAAGCAAGATGATAGTTATGGATAGACAATCTCCGAATCGCCTTACGAAGCTTTATTCTGAGCATATGCCAATCTAAGGCAACGTAATTGCAGCATCCTTGTTATTTCTCGCACCTATTACTTTTTATGCCTTATATGTATTTGGAGAAGATTATTACGTATTTGAATAAGAAACTTTATACGTTTGAATAAGAAACTTTAGGTATTTGGAGAAGATTATTATGTGTTTGGAGAAGAAACTTTAGGTATTGGGCAAGATTATTTCTAATAATATTTATGGATATAAAAGATTGTTTCTTAGTAGATTAATCTTTAAGTTAAAAAATAATTGAAAATTTTTGCTTGAAAAATTTGGTAGAATGAGAAAAAGTACCTAACTTTGCACTCGCAAACGGGAACGATGAACACCGCAAGAGAGTTGGTAAGAACGTTTTCAAAAAGCCAAATGGTGCCATAGCTCAGTTGGTAGAGCAAAGGACTGAAAATCCTTGTGTCCCCGG
>CAMWTL010000033.1 GCA_947177145.1 uncultured Porphyromonadaceae bacterium | reverse complement strand
CCTCAACATTCCTGAATACCTTCGCTTTCGAGAAGCTCTATCTCCTTATCAAGAGAGCTGCGCTGGCTACGCAATTCACGCAGACGGCGTCCCTTCAGAATAATATCGAAGTTATCAATGTCAGCCTTCAATTCGGCTGTGGCTGCCGAGAGACGCTCACGGTCCTTAGGAGTAAGCTCATTGAGAGCAAGAAGCACCTTACGTGCCTTCTTAACAGCATCAAGCACAGCTGTGGGAGAAGCTTCCCTGTCAGTGGCTGCCTGTTCCTGACGACGGCGCCAACTCATGATGGCTGCATACTGACGAGTCTCATCTTTCTCCTCAAACGAGCGACGGTCTACCTCATCCTTACCTTCGAGATAAGCATCCCGATACATAGCTATTGTTTCAGATTTCTTCATATGTATATATTTAATATTTATTCTCTTTAAAACTCTTCAGTGAGTAAGAAGATACTATTCATTCTCATGAGGCTCAAGGATGTCGAGAATAGCGCTGCTGACCGTAGCAATGCGTCGCATCTCCTCTTTAAGATTTTTCTGTGCCTTCAAGCCAAGCAGATAGACCGGGAAACCAACAATGACAACCCATAGCCCCACCGTTCCGAGCCATTTCACCTGTCCCGGATGATAAACCCAAAGATTACGCACCACCGGATAATCCATCAGCTTATTCACAGCCAACTGGTTGCGGCAATCGGTCATATATTCCACATCCTCCTCAAGAGTTTCACTTATTTGGAGTATAGACGCAGAATCATATCCCTGCTTCCAATATGTCATATACGACTGACGTTTTGAATATCGCTCCACGAAGGCAAGTGCCATCTCTCTCAAAGCCGACAGACGAGCTATCGCCTCTGATGTAGAGATGTCGTTGATGATTACCTCCTTGTAATTAACCTTACGGTCTACCTTGCGCCCGATGAGTTTGCTGAACAACGCCTTATAGCGGTCGGCATCAAATACCGACGAGTCGTTCATTGCCTTATAGGTGACATAGATGCCCAACGGTGCCAATATGAATGTCGAGAGCCATATTCCGCACCATACTACCCAACGACCGTCACGTGCCATCTTATAGCCCGTGTTGTCTATAATATAATAGAATAGGAAGAGAAGCACGGAGATTACAAGAGGTGTGCCCAAACCACCCTTCCTTATGATGGCTCCCAAAGGTGCACCGATAAAGAAGAACACCAGACACGCCACTGACAGGGTAAATTTCTTCAGCAGCTCAATCTCGTGTCTACGCATAATACGCTTGTCATCATGTACGGTCAGTGATTTAAACTGCAATTCCGATACCTGCTGTTGAGCCAGCGACGAAGCCTGATTGAAGATATTCTCTCTGACATTGGTAGGAAGCGAGGTAATCAGCGTGTCGATGTCAATAGGTTTAACCACGGCGGTATCCTTTGCCTCTTCCTGTTTCTTCTCCTCCTCGGAATGCCACATCCTGCCTGCCGTAAGGTTCGGAAAAGCCATACGCTTAAGTTCAGCGCTGTAGATGGTGCCTGTGGAGTCAAGACGCGCACCGATTGAGTCGATGGAGTGATTCAGCTCCTTCATGTTCTTACCCACATACTGTCTACGCATTCCCGACTCGTCAAGACGGTTAAAATTGGCATCAAACGGAATCAGCACCTCCTTTTCGGCAAATTCCTCGCGCCTGAACGGGACGTTCTTATCCATACTCTTCTGCTCACGCAGATTCTCGAACTGCTGACCTTGAAACAGGTGCAGATAGAGATAGCGCATATCGGGCGTCATCGCCAGCCTGCCTGAATCGGCAAGCAGAATCGTTGAGTTGTCGCCTCCCCGGCTCACATCGTAGATCATAACCTCATGGAGCATACCGGTCTCACGGTTTTTCTCCCTTACGAAAAGGTTATAACCGGGTATGTTGTCATAAAAAACCCCCTCCGGAATCTCAAGTTCGGGCGATTTCTGACGCGCCGAAAAAAGAAGGGTATACATTTTGACCTGGGCGTGCGGTAGCACATCGTTTTGAAAAAAGAAAGCCACCACAGCTATTCCTGATATAAAAACAATGAGCGGGCTCATAGCTTTCAGCAGCGAAACGCCGGAAGCCTTCATAGCCGTAAGCTCAAATTTTTCACCAAGATTGCCGAAAGTCATAAGGCTTGCCAAGAGAATGGCAAGCGGGAGAGCCAAAGGCACAAGGGTAAGCGCAGCATAGAAGAATAGCTCCGCAAGCACCGACATCTCAAGGCCTTTTCCTACAAGGTCATCGATGTTTTTCCATAGAAACTGCATAAGCACGATGAAGAGCACGATGAAGAACGTCATCGCAAACAGAGGCAGAAAACTTTGGAGAATAAAAAGATAAAGTCGCTTAATGATTCTCATCTTGCATTGAGTAAGATGTAGTGTTGCTGTTTGAAGGTGTAAAATTACAAAAAAAAATGGAGCTATACCCTATCTCCTTTCAAAATGTTTTTATTAACTTTGCATTAACTCTTAATTATAATACCCCATATTGATATGACCTTATTTGAAAGGCTTACAAAAAAAGCGCAGGAACACCCTCAAAGACTCGTGCTCCCGGAATCGACAGAGCCACGCACTCTGCAGGCAGCCGACCAGATCATTGCCAAGAAAGCTGCCAACATAATTTTCCTCGGCAATAAGGAGGATATCCTTGCTGCTGCCGAGAAACTCGGGCTTTCCCATATCGGTGAAGCCGAATTCTACAATCCTGACGACAGTGAGTTTACAGAGAAATATGCCGAGCTCTTCTGTGAGCTTCGCAAGAAGAAGGGCATGACTATCCAGGATGCTCGCTACACAGTGAAGAACCCCCTCTACTTAGGCTGTCTTATGATCAAGAACGGCGATGCCGACGCAATGGTGGCAGGCGCACTTAGCCCTACCTCAAGCGTACTCCGTGCTGCATTCCAAGTGCTCAAGACAAGACCGGGCATCTCCGTTGTGAGCGGTGCCTTCATCATGCTTCTCCCGGAGGGCTGCCCCTTCGGCGACAACGGAATGCTCGTATTCGCCGACTGTGCCGTGGTGCCCGATCCTACCAAAGAGGAACTCGCCCAGATAGCTATAGCCACAGCCAAAACCACAAAAGACATTGCCGGGCTCGACCCCGTGGTTGCTCTTCTCAGCTTCTCCACCAAAGGCTCTGCAAGCCATGAGAGAGTTGACAAGGTGCGTGAAGCTACTGAAATCGCAAAAGCTCTCGACCCGAGCCTGAAGATTGACGGCGAGCTGCAGAGCGACGCAGCCATAGTGCCCTCCGTAGGCAAACTTAAAGCTCCCGACAGCCAAGTGGCAGGACACGCCAACACACTTATCTTCCCCTCCCTTGAGGCAGGTAACATTGGTTATAAGCTTGTGCAGCGTATATCTGGTGCTGGTGCCGTAGGACCTATCCTCCAGGGTCTTGCCGCTCCGGTCAACGACCTTTCTCGCGGTGCCACCGTAGAAGACATTGTCAATACAATCATCGTGACCTGCAACCAGGCCATCGGCGACAAAAACCTTTAAGACAAGAAGAACCTTCAATAAGGTAACTCTATCAAAATAATTTTCAGATATGAAGATACTTGTGCTCAACTGCGGAAGCAGCAGCGTAAAATATAAACTCATCGACTCTGCCGACAAGAAAGTGCTTGCTGAAGGCGGAGTGGAGAAAATCGGACTCCCCGATTCTTTCCTCAAATTCAAACGTCCCGACGGCACCAAGGGAGAAATCAAAGTGGAGATGCCCACTGCCAAAGAGGCTGTTAAGAACGTGCTCGAACTCCTCACCGACCCGAAAGAGGGTGTAATAAAGAGCTATGACGAAATCGAGGCGGTTGGCCACCGTGTGGTGCATGGGATGGAATATTTCAACAAATCGGTTGTCATCACTCCCGAGGTTGTAGAGAAAGTTAAGGAATGTTATCCAGTTGCTCCTCTGCACAATCCTGCCAACGTCACCGGTATCGAGGCAATAAGCTCCATCCTTCCTGACGTGCCTCAGGTGGCAGTGTTCGACACAGCTTTCCATCAGACTATGCCTGCCAAGGCTTACATGTATGCCCTCCCCTATGAGGCATATGAGAAATACGGAGTGCGTCGCTACGGTTTCCACGGCACCAGCCATCGCTATGTGTCGCGCCGTGCCTGTGAGTTCCTCGGTCTTGACTACGACAAGCAGCGCATCATCACTTGCCATATCGGCAACGGTGCAAGCATCACAGCCATCAAAGACGGAAAGAGCGTGGACACTTCTATGGGTCTCACCCCTACCGAGGGTCTTATGATGGGTACACGTGTGGGCGACGTTGATCCGGGTGCTCTCGTCTACCTGATGGAGCAGGAGGGTCTTGACGCAGCCGGTGTGAGCAAACTCATCAACAAGCAGAGTGGTGTAGCGGGAGTGTCGGAGCTTTCAAGCGATATGCGCGACATCGAGGCTGCCATCAAAGAGGGCAATGAGAAAGCCAAGCTTGCACTTGAGATGTATGAATATCGCATTTTGAAATACATCGGTGCCTACGCAGCCGTCTTGGGCGGGGTAGACATCATTGTATTCACCGGAGGCGTGGGTGAGAATCAGATTTCCACACGCGAGCGCATCTGCCGCCAGCTCGCCTTTATGGGCGTGACCTTCAATGAGGAAGCCAACAAAGAGAGAGGTGAAGAGGTAGAAATCTCCGGACCGGATTCGAAAGTACATGTGGTAGTCATCCCCACCGACGAGGAGATGATGATTGCCGAAGACACCGCAGCTCTCGTATAAGCAGCACTTATATAACTTGTATAAGCATCACTTATATAAAAGCACCCTGAAAAAAGAAAGAAAACTGATATATGCTTGATTTCATCACCTGGAACGCCGACCCCATCCTCTTCAGCTTAGGGCCGATCTCCGTGAGATGGTATGGTCTCGCCTTCGCGGTCGGATTCATAATCGGCTACAACATTGTGGCACGTATGTTCCGCCACGAAGGCGCCCCCGAGAAATGGCTCGGGATTCTTCTTGCCTATGTGGTGGTCGCCACCATTGTAGGCTCACGTCTCGGCCATGTATTCTTCTATGAATGGGACTACTATTCACAGCATCCCGGCGAGATCCTGAAAATATGGAACGGCGGATTGGCAAGCCACGGCGGCACCATTGCCAACATCATAGCCGTGTTTCTGTTCTCATGGTTCGTCACCAAGAAGCCGGCTTCTTGGACATTCGATAAACTCGTGATAGCCATTGCCCTTGTGGGATGCCTTATCCGTCTCGGCAATCTTATGAACAGCGAGATTTATGGCGGTCCAACCGATCTTCCGTGGGGATTCGTATTTGTGCGCGACGGTGAGGTTGTGCCTAAACATCCTACCCAGATATACGAGGCGGCATGTTATTTTGTGCTCTTCTGGCTGCTTATGTGGATGTATTGGAAGCGCAACGCTGAAGAAAGACCCTATCTTATCACCGGGGTATTCTTCATCGGCATATTCCTGCCCCGATTCCTGATAGAATACGTCAAGAATGTGCAGGTGCAGTCGGAATACGACATGATTGCACGCTACGGCATGAACATTGGTCAGATGCTCAGTATACCCTTCATTCTTTTGGGTGTCGGATTGGTGATATGGGCGATGGTGCATCCGAGGCAGCACTGGACCTTCCCCAACAAGTTTGCCGAAGAGCTGCCTAAATCGCCTTACAGGGCAAAACACTGAACCAGCCTTCCTATGAGTGAGACAGGCTATCATATAATAGTACTCGCCGTGGCGGCATTCTCCGTAATCAAGGGGTTCAGACGCGGATTTACAGGGCAAATCTCAGGTATACTGGGATTTGCCTTTGGCACAGTGTCTGCCCATATCTTCGAGACGGATGTCGAGATTGCGCTACGCTTTATTCTGCCCTGGGTGCGCAATGCGGCAGGGTCGGCGTTTGTCTACAGTGTATTGTCGTCGGTGATTGTCTATAGCCTTGTCTATAATATTTTCAAAATCTTCACGAAAGTGCTCCGCAGCGCAATGCAGGTGTTCTATGTAGGCATGCTCGACTCCATTCTCGGCGCTATGTTCAGTCTGCTGAAATATATGCTCCTCGTCTCCATAGTCTATAATCTCCTCCTCTGTATCAATCCTAAGTCACCGCTGCTTAAATATGCCAGTGCCGACGACGGCAATATAGTTGAAAGCGTTGTGCTCCTTGCTCCGGGGCTGTTAGGATGTGGCAGTGTCCATGACCTCTCCCACCTCCTCCAGCTTCACGAGGCTAAGAAAATCAGTTGCAACATAACCACAGTGCCACTTGTTATAACTTATGAGTCGCACAATAAAAATCTTTACGCAAATGCTCAAAGTAAAAAACCTACACGCCCAAATCAATGGGAAAGAGATATTAAAAGGAATCAATCTGGAAGTCAACCCCGGAGAGGTGCATGCAATTATGGGTCCTAACGGCTCCGGAAAGTCTACCCTCTCTATGGTGCTCGCCGGCAATCCGGCATATGAAGTGACAGGCGGAGAAGCCGAGTTTGTCGGTAAAGACCTCTTGGCAATGCCCCCGGAAATCAGAAGCCATGAAGGTGTGTTTCTCGGATTCCAGTATCCTGTGGAGATTCCGGGCGTGTCGATGGTGAATTTTATGCGTGCCGCCGTCAATGCCAAACGTGAATATTTCGGTCAGCCCCCGATGAGCGCAACTGAATTTCTGAAGATGATGCGTGAAAAAAGAGCCATCGTAGAGCTTGACAATAAACTTGCCTCTCGCTCGGTCAATGAAGGATTTTCCGGCGGTGAGAAGAAGCGCAATGAGATTTTCCAGATGGCAGTGCTTGAACCAAAACTCTCGATTCTTGACGAGACCGACTCCGGACTCGATATTGACGCGCTCCGAATCGTGGCTGAGGGTGTCAACAAACTCAAGACAGAAAACAATGCGACAATTGTCATAACTCATTACCAGCGTCTGCTCGACTACATAAAGCCTGACTTCGTGCATATCCTTTATAAAGGACGCATTGTAATGACCGGCGGTCCTGAACTCGCTCTCGAACTCGAAGAGCGCGGCTACGACTGGATCAAGCAGCAGGTAGACAATGAAGAGAATCATTGATGAGTAAGCAAGAGTTAAAACAATAGTCTTACCATTAATCCTGAAGTTATGAACGCATTGACCCAATATATAGATCTCTATAAGCAGCACGGCGAGCTTGTCGACCTTAATAGTGCCGAGGTAATCAACGGTAGGAGGGGCGACGCGCTGAGAACTCTCGAAAAAACTGTGCTCCCACCCAAAGGAAGCGAAAACTACGAGACCACCGACCTGAACGACATACTTGCTCCTGACTACGGACTCAACATAGCTCGTGTGCCTATAGATGTCAACCCTTCCGCTTCCTTTCATTGCGGTGTGCCCACACTATCCTCCTCACTTTTTCTGCTCGTCAACGACATCTATGCCGCTTCCGACCGTGCCCACGAGGGCTTGCCCGAAGGGGTCTACGTAGGGAGTCTGAGGAAGTTTGCCCAAGATTATCCTGACTTTGCACATAAGTATTACGGACAGATTGCCGATATGAACAATCCGATTGTGGCTCTCGACTCCCTTCTTGTCCAAGACGGAATCGCTATTTGGGTGAAAAAAGGAGTGAAGGTTGAGAAACCGCTCCAGATTGTCAACATTCTTCAGAACGGCACTCCACTTATGGCTGTAAGGCGTGTGCTTGTGATTGTTGAAGAAGACGCAGAGGTGAAAATCCTGTCGTGTGATCATACCCAGAACCCTGACGTGGATTTCCTTGCCCTATGCACCACGGAAATATCTGTGGGACGCAATGCGGTTGTGGATTATTACGATCTTGAGGAATCAACCGAGAAGACCTCACGTCTTTCGGCACTCTACCTCCACCAAGGGGAGGGCAGCAACGTCATGATCGACGGCATCACCCTCTACAACGGTACCACCCGCAACGAATATCATACCCGCTTCAACGGCAGACATGCCTCGCTCAAACTCTTCGGTATGGGCATTGAAGACCGTAGCCGTCATCTCGACACTTACTCGAAGATCGTACACGCCACTCCTGACTGCACCACCGACGAACTTTTTAAATATGTGGTTGACGATTCAGCCATCGGTGCCTTCGCCGGACTTATACTCGTGGATCCCGGTGCTGAAAAGACTGAGGCTTATCAGAGCAACCGCAACATCGTTGCCACTGATACGGCAAGAATGTTTTCGAAACCACAACTTGAAATCTATAACGACGACGTGAAATGTAGCCATGGCACAGCCACCGGTCAGCTCGACGAGATGCAGGTGTTCTATATGCGCACACGCGGTATTCCCGAAGCTACTGCCAAACTCCTCCTGAAACAGGCTTTCATGGCTGACGTGATTGACGGCGTGCGCCTTGATGGTCTTAAAGACCGTCTGCATATGCTTGTTGAACGCCGTTTTGCAGGTGCAGATCCAAGTTGCGCCTCATGCCGCACCGGTTGTCAGCCGACTCGGTAAAGTCCCGGCTTTGTAATTTAGACTCCACTGACAAAGGATCTACTAAAATTGAATGATATGACAAAAGATGAAGTCCTGAAAATAAGAGAGGAATTTCCGATTCTGACCCGCTCCGTGGCGGGACGACCTATGATATACCTCGACAATACCGCAACGTCGCAGACACCGCGCCGTGTGGTGGAGGAGATTGACCGTATATACACCCACGAAAAAGCCAATGTCCATCGTGGGGTGCATACACTTTCGCAGGAGATGACCGACCTTCAGGAGCATACACGTGAACGCATTCGCCGATATATCAACGCCGACTCAATTGAAGAGGTGATCTTCACACGTGGCACGACGGAGGGAATCAATCTTGTGGCTTCATCATTTGGCAGTCGTTTCAAGGAGGGCGATGAAGTAATACTAACCGTTATGGAGCATCACGCCAACATCGTGCCCTGGCAACTCCTGAGAGATAAGACAGGAATAGTACTTCGTGTAGTGGATATAAACGATCGTGGCGAACTTGACCTCGACCAATATCGCTCTCTCTTCAACGAGCGCACGGTAATGGCATCTTTCTGCCATGTCAGCAATGTGCTCGGCACAGTCAACCCCGTGGAGGAGATGACGGCATACGCACATTCGAAGGGTGTGCCTGTACTAATCGACGGAGCACAGGCATCTCCCCATATGCTGATTGATGTAAATGCTATTGGTTGCGACTTCTATGTCTTCTCCTCCCATAAGATGTATGGTCCCACCGGCATAGGGGTGCTCTATGGCAAAAAGCATCTGCTTGAGGAGATGCCCCCCTATCAAGGCGGAGGAGAAATGATTGCGAAAGTAACCTTTGAGCATACCACCTTCGCGGAACTGCCGTTTAAATTTGAAGCGGGTACACCCGACTTCGTTGGAATAGCAGCCTTCTCAAAAGCAATAGACTTCATAGAAGAGATAGGGATGGAGAATATAGCCGCCCATGAACATGAGCTTCTCGACTATACCACAAGCCAACTCGTAAAAATCCCGGAATTGAGAATATTCGGCGACGCTCCTCACAAAAGCGCCGTAATCTCCTTCCTTGTAGGGCATAGCCATCCCTACGATGTCGGGATGTTGCTCGATAAGCAAGGTGTGGAGGTGCGCACAGGTCATCATTGCGCTATGCCCCTTATGGATCGCCTCGACATTCCCGGCACAGTCAGAGCCTCCTTCGCTATCTATAATACGATTGAGGAGGCGGACAGCTTCATAACCGCCCTCCGACGAGCAGCCGCAATATTAAGTTGACACTGCCAAATTATCCTTATCTAAACAATTGACCTAAAAATTTCTGAAAAATGCCCTTCCGCAATCGCCCCATGAGAGACATCGCAGTGGCCTGCATTTTCCTATTGGTATGTGTGCTGCTCGTACTTGCGGCGTTGTGGGCATACTATTCATTTATACATACTCCCCCCTATGTCGATCCGGAACGTTATCCGGTAAGAGGTATTGACATATCGTCGCACAATGGCGATGTAGACCTTCAGAAAGCAGCCGACTCCGGCATAGACTTCGTGTTTATTAAAGCATCGGAAGGGGGCGATTTCAAAGACCGTAATTTCAGGGTAAACTACGACAAAGCCACCAAGGCAGGTCTTAAAAAAGGTGTATACCACTTCTTCCGGTTTGACCGCGACGGTGTTGAACAAGCACTCAACCTGATGCGTACCGTAGGGGGTCGCCGTCCCGAATTAGGATTTGTGATAGATGTGGAGAAAACAGGAAATCCCGATTCTATACCTCCCGAAGTAATCAACCGGCGTCTTGTGGAGATGGTAGACTATCTTAATCTTCTCGGGCATCGCGTAATGTTCTATACCAACCGCGAAGGTTATTACGATTATCTTGCCGAGACATTCCCCGGTCAGCCCTTATGGATATGCGGCTTCTCGGAAAACCCTATCCATGCCGAATGGACGTTCTGGCAGTTCAACCATCGCGGACGTGTAGACGGCATTAAGGGGGATGTGGATATGAACGCCTTCTGTGGCAGTCGCGAAGAATGGGAAAGCTATCTTCAAGGCTCCCTTTGGCCTTATTCTGACCGCCATAGCCAATAATCCTCTACCTACCCTTCACGGTGCAGACAATAACACGGCTAAAGTTTACGTTATATGGTATAATGATAATGGTCACTTTCCAATAACTATCACCAAACTAAGCCTACGTGAGTCTGAAATATTTTTACATATCCCTTACTTTACTCCTATCTTCTGTGGCATCTGCCTTTGCCATCAGTCCCGATTTTTATACCCCTTCATCGGTGTTGTCACAAGGGAAATGGGCAAAAGTGCTTGTGAAGGAGTCCGGAATGCAGTTTATAAGCAATTCCACTTTGCGCGGTCTCGGATTTAATGATCCCGACAAGGTAAACGTGTATGGCTACGGAGGGCGGATGCTCCCCGAGCGTCTTGACACATCCACACCCGACGACTTGCCCGTGGTGACATCGTTACGTATCCCTGCCGGAATCATCTTCTTCGGCACCTCGTCTGTGAAATGGGAAGCCAAGGATACCCAAGACAGGCCATTCGCCCACGTCACTAATCCTTACTCCGACAATTCTTATTATTTCCTGAGTGACATCGACACCCAGCGACCCGTAGCAGCCGTGCGCGATGAGGTAACAGCCGAATCGGATGAGGCTCTCACTGTATTCAGTGAGCGTATCCTTCATGAGCAGGACCTCTTGGCTCCCTCCACCACAGGACGTGTCATTCTGGGTGAGGATTTCCGTACCCAGAACTCACGTAACTTCACTTTTCAACTTCCAGATAATACGGGAGAGGCAGATGTATGGGTAGCTTTCGGTGCAAAGGTCTCCAACGGAGCCGGCACACTCAACATCACCGCTGCCGGTGAAGAGGCATCTGATGCGGGCAACCGCATACCCGGAGTGACCAATTCAGAGACTTTCCTGAACCTTGCCACCTTCAGCAAAAAAGTTGCGGTGACAGATGACAAGCTAATTCTCAATCTAAATTTCAGCCATACCGGAGTTCTTTTTACCGCTGCACTCGATTACATCGAGATTGCCTATAAGCGTGAGCTTCGTCTGCGTAATGATGAGCTTTATTTCTATCTTAATCCGGAAAATGCCTCGGAGGTACGTCTTGAAGGCTGCACGGAAGCTACAGTGCTTTGGGATGTCACCGACCCGGTTCATCCGCAGGAAGTGAAACTAAAACGTGAAGGCACTGCCGCATCATTCGTTACCCCCCAGGGGCTGCGTGAATATGTGGCATTCAGTCCGCTGAAAGTGTCACGCGCCGCTGTCGGCGCCGGCACAGTGCGTAATCAGAATCTCCATGCTATGGAAGCTCCGGGAATGTTGGTAGTATCTCCCGAACAGTTCCGCACCCAGGCACAGAAATTGGTTGATATCCACGCTAAAACCGACGGACTAAGCGTTGTGGTAGTGACTCCCGAGGAGGTATATAACGAGTTTTCCTCAGGCAATCCGGATGTAACGGCTTTCCGCCGACTTCTTAAAATGTGGTATGACCGTGCTGAGGGCGACCCTACAGCCTACACAAAGTTCTGTCTGCTCTTCAGCCGTCCCACTTACGACAATAAGATGAGCACTCCCATAGTGAAACGTGCCGGCTATCCGCGTATACCCATCTGGCAGGAGCCTAACACCTTCACTGATGCCGGTTCATATTCTACCGACGACTATATCGGAATGCTCGACGACCAGCCCGACGCGCTCAGTTTGGGCAATGCCCGCATCCATGTGGCAGTAGGTCGTATGCCGGTCAAGAGTGTGGCTGAAGCTGAAAATGCAGTGACCAAACTTGAGAAATATCTTCTTTCTCCCAATCTGGGCACATGGCGTAACAATGTGATGGTCATTGCCGACGACCAGGACAATGCCCAACATCTTGACCAGGCTGAAAAGGTGATCACTGCGATGCGTAATGGAGAAAACGGTAAAAACCTCATTTACGAAAAGCTCTATCTCGATGCGTGGCCACTCGGACATTCGGGCCAGGGAGCCGTATATCCGGAAGCGAAGCAACGTATGATGGATAAGATTTCGGAAGGTGTGAGCCTTATCGACTATATAGGCCACGCTAATCCTCGCAGCTGGGGACACGAGAATCTATTGACGTGGACTGATATCACCACCATGAGCAATCCCAATCTTCCTTTTATATACGCTGCAACCTGCGAATTTCTCAATTGGGATGCCGACGATGTGAGCGGAGCCGAGGAGATGTGGCTTAATCCCACAGCAGGCGTAATCGGTATGATGTGTCCCAGCCGGAAGGTATATATCTCAGCCAACGGCACACTCAATGAGAAAACCGGAGCGTGGTTTTTCCGACGTGGCAACGACGGCAGACCACTACCCCTCGGAGAAATAATGATAAACGGAAAGAATGATTATATAGGCGACACCAATAAACTCCGTTATGGATTTATGGGTGACCCCGCTATGCGTCTTCCCTATCCCAGCTACACAGCCGAGGTGGAAATGCTCAACGATGCCCCGGCACCGGTAGATTCTACCGAATTGCCCGAACTTAGAGCCCGCTCAAAAGTAACCCTCTCAGGCTCTATTACAGATGCCGAAGGGGCAGTTGTGGAAGATTTCAACGGCACAGTTGACATTCAGCTTTTTGACGCGGAGAAAGTAGTTGAGACCTTCGGTAACGGAGCGGAGGGAGCTGTGAGAACATACAATGACCGTAAGACCCGCCTATACATCGGACGCGCCGCCGTAAAAAACGGCTTGTGGGAAACTACTTTCGTAATGCCTACGGAGATCGAGAATAATTACAGTCCTGCCCTATTCTCTCTCTATGCAGTGAATGAAGCAGGTGACGAGGCTAACGGTTCATTCGACCGTCTATACGTCTATGGATTCGAGACTGAGGCAGAAGATGATTTCGACGGTCCGACAATCACCGATTTCTATCTAAACAATCCCTCTTTTATAGACGGAAGAGCCATCGGACCTAACCCTATGGTATATGCCACTCTGTCTGACCCCTCCGGCATCAATCTTTCTGAAGCGGGCATAGGACATAAGATGACTATTTCACTCGACGGAAAGAAATGGTATGACGATGTGAATCTCTACTACAACCCCGACAGCGAGACGTATGAAAGAGGTGCCATCTCCTACCCCCTCTCCGGAATAGAGCCCGGCGACCATTCGTTGACTCTCACTGTGTGGGACACTGCCAACAACTCATCTTCAGCCACACTTACCTTCTCGGTGAGGGCAGACTGGAGTCCCTCAATATCTACACTTGCTACAGATGTCAACCCGGCATCCACGTCAGTGATGTTCACGGTAGGAGTAGACGGTTCTGTCGGCAATATGCCCTGCCTACTCGAAGTGTTTGACCTTGGTGGAAAACGAGTATGGTATACGGAGGCATCCGGTTTCTCAGAGAGTGTCAACAGTCTCAACCAACGTTGGGACCTTCGAGACACCAATGGCCACCGTGTGGCGCGTGGCATCTACCTCTACCGTGCAACCATTACCACCCCTGAGGGGCACGTCATCACAAAGACCCGTAAATTAGCTGTCACTGCCTGATCCTCTTCCCCCTATGGTAAACCATGTAATCCTACCCGAACCTACATTGCGTCGCCTTCCCTGGTATCTGGCATATGTAGAGATCCTGAAAGCACGCAATGTGGAGTATGTGTCGTCAACCCAGATATCAAGGGCACTGAATGTGGATGCTTCGCAAATAGCGAAAGACCTCTCTTTTCTCTCTCTGAAGGGAAAAACGAGGATTGGCTATGAGGTAGCAGCTCTCGTTGATACCTTGGCTGAGTTTTTGGGCTTTACCACCACCCATAAGGCATTTGTGTTTGGTGCGGGCAGTCTCGGCAAAGCTCTTATGCAGGATTCCGGTCTGTCAATCTATGGATTGGAGATAGTGGCAGGTTTCGACATAGACCCACAGAAGACGGGCACTCGTGTAGGCGATGTGCCCATCTACCATATAGATACGCTGGCTGAAGTGATGCAGCAGTCGCCTGCCACGATAGGCATACTTACTGTCCCGGCAGAATGTGCCCAAGATACAGCCGACATAGCCATAGGAGAAGGGATACGCGCCATCTGGAATTTCACACCATATAGGGTGAAGGTGGCAGAAGGGATTGTTATGGCAAACACTTCTATATATGCCCATCTTGCACTCATCTACAACCGTCTCAGCGCACCGGTATGAAAACAATAGTCATTGCATCCACCTCTCCCCTCTCGTGGTATTTTATAGCTGACTCCGCACTGGTAAATGCCGGTAAGCCCTTCTTTATTCCTGAATTTGCCGACGAATTTGAAGCATTCCTTGCTCCGGTGGTAAGGATAAACCGTATCGGCAAGTCGATTGGAGCACGTTTCGCGGAGCGTTATTACACGGAAATAGCACCGGCAGTACATTTCCGGGCATCGAAGCTGCGTCGGAAACTATTGGCATCAGGACTTCCTACAGATCCCGCACATAGTTTTGATCGTGCTATGACCATAGGCGCTTTCCTTCCGACTTCCGAATTTTTCTGTGGCAGTCCCTTGATTATGTTAAAAAACGAAGAGGTAGCTGCTGAATGTAATCCGGTAGAAATGAAATCAGCTATCGGACCGCTTCTTGAGTCCGTAAGCCGTTCCAACACAATTAAGATGGGTGACTATCTTGTGCCGCAGCTCTCCAAGCCCGTGGAGATAGGGATTGGAGATACGCTTAACGTTGCTCTTGGCACCGAAATCTTGCTGACTATTCATATAAAATAGCTTCCGGCGCTACCATTTCAGGCGATTCGGAGATTATACTTTTTGGGATAGAAGTATTTTTTACGATTACTAATTGTTATCTATTTGTAAAATTGGATAAATAATTGTAATTTTGCATTAGCTTTTTGTCGAAGGTCAGATTAATCCTTTTTATGGAACAGAAATGGCAGTATCGCAAGGCTTACAGGTAAAAGAATCCAAACTAATCAACTGATTCAATAAAAATGCTATCTATCGCAGCAAGTCTGATTATGCTTGTCGGGTCGTATGGCGCACCCGAAGAAAATAATTTTCGCACATTTTCATTTGATCTCGAATCCGGTCAGATCATGCCTCTTGACTCAATCTCCGGATTAAGTAATCCATCCTTTTTAGCCGTCGCAGACAACGGTGAGACTGTTTTGGCAGTAAATGAGGAGGATAGCTACTCCTCAGTATTGACTATGCTTAGAAAGGATGGAACCGACGGTCACTATACCCCCGTGGCTCAACAACCCGTAATCGGTAAGAAACCTTGCCATGTGGCTGTGTCTCCCAACGGCGAATATGCTGTCACCGCCAACTACTCCAGTGGCACAATATCCGTCTTCCCCTTTAAAGGTGAAGAAAAGGAGCTTGGTAAACCGCGAATTGTGAAATTCCAAGGTCACGGTGTCGATACAATCCGTCAGGAAATGCCCCACCCCCATTGCACCACTTTCACTCCCGACGGTAAGTTTATGGTGGTGACCGATCTCGGCACCGACCGTATCCATCAATTCCCCCTCGACTATGACGGCGATGTGGATCTCTCCGGTGTGCTCGATGTATCTGTCACTCCCGGTTTTGGACCACGCCATATCGTGTTTGATAAGAAGTGTGAAAACGGCTACATGATAAACGAATTGACCGGCAATGTGTCCCATTTCCGTTACAGTACCTATCACGACACATTGAATGCTGTCAACGCATATGAGTCAAACTCCGGTCACGTGGGAGGCGGTTCCGCCATAAACATTTCTCCTTGCGGTAAATGGGTGTATGCTTCCAACCGCCTCAACGGCGACGGCATTGCCGTATTCAAGATTGACACTTCCAATGGCTGGGAGCTTGTGCCACTCAGCTATACTCCCACCGGTAAATATCCACGCCATTTTACCCTGACACCTGACGGCAAATGGCTCCTGGTAGCTTGTCAAGACGACAATCGCATTGAGGTATACAAATGCAATGAGAAAGACGGCAGCCTTACCCCGACAGGTTACAGTGTACCCTGCTCACAACCTGCCTGTATCGTATTTACTCCCGCATCCGCTCCCGAGACAGCTGACAATACCTCAAAATAATTTCCCCGAATTACCCAAAGTGATTTTTCAGGATTGAAAGAGACATAAGATTATAAATAGCAGCCGCTCTGATTACATGGATGAGTAATCGGAGCGGCTGATTTATTTGAAAATAATCTCGTCTTATTGACGGGTCAGCACATGTGGCATAAGATTGCGTGTATTGGTGCCGAAGCGTACCTTATAGCTCTTCGCCATCGGGTCATAACCCTCTATCACACCTTCCCCAAATACCTTATGTCGCACTCTGGTGCCGTTAGCCATCGGTGCCTCGACTCCGACACCCAACTCTTCGTTGAGCATCTTTACCAGCCCTGCGGTACCCTCCTTCAGCATCGGATCAAGTTTTCCCTCAATCTTAAGCATCCCTTCCGGCACCTCCGAAAGAAACCTTGAAGGAAACTTTAAAGCACCGTTTTCGTTGATGTAACCCTCCGACTCACAAAGCCAAAGCATCTTCTCAGCACGTGTCACTGCCACATACATAAGTCGGCGTTCCTCCTCCTCACCATCTTGTCGGCGTTCACGGATGGAACGGTGATTGGGAAAGATGCCCTCCGTAAGTCCGACAACAAACACTTCCGGAAATTCCAAGCCCTTTGACTGGTGGATTGTCATCATCCTCACACGTTCCGAATCGTTTGAGCGGTCTACATTCGTATAAAGAGCTATCTCCTGAAGATATGATATAAGATCGGCATCCCCCTCATCTATTCTTCCCGCCTCAAATTCCTTCATAGAATTGATAAGCTCCACGATATTCTCAAGGCGTTCCTCTTCCTCGTCGGTGCGGTAAAGGTCGGAGAGTCCTGACACGTTCATAAGCCAGTCGGTAAGTTCAGACACAGCCATCACCGGGACTCGTGCCCGTGCCTCGTCGATAAGTTGCAGAAACTTATACATTGCCGGCTTGTTAAAAGGCTTCTCATCTATATGATTACGTAAGGCAGTCATAAGCGATACCCCCTCCTCCTCGGCAATCTTTGTCAAGGCTTTCATCGACACCTCTCCAAATTTACGGGCAGGAAGGTTGACAATGCGGCTAAACGACATATCATCGGCATCTGAAGCCACAAGACGTAGATAACTCAGCACATCCTTAATCTCCTTACGCTCAAAGAAACGCACACCGCCCCATACACTGTAAGGGATATGATGGCGAAGGAGAGCCTGTTCAAGATGGCGCGACAGAAACGAGCTACGATAGAGTATGGCAAACTGTGAATGGGTCATACCCTCCTTTACCCCCTCTTCAATGCGTATGGCGATAGCCTCAGCCTCATCCTTCTCCGACTTTGAATGAAGATGCACCACCTGACGCTCATTAAGCTTCACGGTGAAGAGATCCTTCTTCACACGATTCTTGTTATGCTCGATTATATGGTTAGCCACTTCAAGAATATCGGGTGTGGAGCGATAGTTCTCATTAAGGATTATATCCGTTTGCGCTTTGAAATCGACGAAAATCTTCGGATTCGCTCCTCTCCATTCATAGATGGCTTGGTCAGGGTCACCCACAACGAAAAGATTACCGTGATGCTCCGTGATGGCGTGAAGAAGTTTCCAGTCGTCACCGGTGCAGTCTTGCACTTCATCCACCATCACATAATTCAGTTTCTCTGTCCATTCCTTCCTTGCATCGGGGAAATGTCCCAAGATATAAAGGGTAAAATAGAGAAGGTCGTCATAGTCGAGTGCATATTGCTTGAGCTGCAGACGCAGATACCTCACCGTAGCATCAGAAGCTGCCGATGAGGAACAGGGCAAGAGATGATTCTGTATATATTGCGTCGGGGCATAACCTTTATAGGCTGCCACCTGTTTCAGGAAACGCTCGGCAGTGGTTTTTCGGCGGTCGATACCGAATTCCTGCATAGCTTGACGGGCAAGTGTCTTGCCGTCTTCCTCATCAATGATTACAAAATTACGGGGATAGCCTATGCGATAAATCTCCTTACGCAGAAATTTGGCGCAGAAGCTATGGATGGTACAGATGAAATCGTTGACACTTCCACGGTCAACCATTGTAGAGATGCGTCGCTTCATCTCCTGCGCTGCCTTATTGGTAAAGGTGAGGCACAGGATATTGCCGGGACTAATACCTATCTCATTTACGATGAAAGCGTAGCGGTGGGCAAGCACACGGGTCTTTCCCGATCCGGCACCCGCGACGACGCGCACACGTCCCTCAGTAGCCTCTACAGCTTGCTGCTGACGATTGTTTAATACCATTTATAATTTTCTCCCTATCAATTCTCCAGAAGCACCACGGCATTAGCGGCGATACCTTCACGCCGTCCCGTAAAACCGAGACCTTCCGTGGTGGTGGCTTTAACCGATACCCTGTCAACGCTTACCTTCATCACCTCGGCAAGCTTGGCACACATCGTCTCGATGTGTGGTTTGAACTTCGGAGCCTCAGCCATTATCGTGAGATCTACATTTCCAATTTCATAACCCTTCTCGCGCATCATCCTGCACACCTCGGCAAGCAAAAGCTTACTGTCGGCACCCTTGTACTTTGGGTCAGTATCGGGAAAATGATAGCCGATGTCGCGCAATGCAAGCGCACCTAAAATAGCGTCGCAAAGGGCGTGGATAGCCACGTCGGCATCACTGTGGCCGAGCAAACCGTGGGTATGCTCCAGTTTAATGCCACATATCCATAATTCGCGACCCTCTACAAGACGATGCACGTCATATCCTTGTCCTATTCTTATCATAGCGTTGGTTTTTCAAAAATTCTGTTCTTATATCTATTTTACTATCTGCGTCGTTTGCCAAAAAGATCCTGCAAGCCCTCCATATCAAACGACAGGGTGAAACGCAGTGTCTGGTCGAGAGGGGAACTTTGTGCCGTAGCCATCATATATGAGGCATCGAGGCGCACCACATTGAGGGAGAAACCCGCACCGAAAGTGAAGTAGCTTCGTCCACCCTTCATAGCATTCTCATAATTGTAGCCCATACGGGCAAAGAACTGCTGGTTGTAAGCATACTCTCCACCGATTGAGACATTTATTTCCTTCAGCTCTTCAGAGAAGCCACCCGGAGCATCCGAGAAGCTTTTGAATA